>JAYVZU010000174.1:0-18217 GCA_043783075.1 Rhodanobacteraceae bacterium | reverse complement strand
CACCGCGGTAGGGTCCACAATATCTTGACTTCTGAGAGAAGGCGTATCTAATCGTCGTATGCTCGTACGTAATCCGAAACCTATTGGCGATTGACTTCATCTCATCTATTGCTGTCTTATGCCGATGAAGGAAACGAATATGGGAAAGAAAATACAGTCCGATTTTTTGTTTGCTCGCCCTTCTTTTGCGTCTGGGGCTGCCAGCGTTATTGATTTGTGGGGTCAGTTTGCGGAGTACAACGAAAGCGCGACCCCAGCCAAGGCTGACGCGAATGCGATTTTGTCTGACTGGGCAATCGTTGGTCAGGACCTGTATGACGCAATGGATCTCTGCGCTTCTGAAACCGAGGCGGGTTGATCGCATTGAGCGGCAAAGGGATGAAATCAAAGCCGGATAACCAACCACAACCGCCAAGCGCGATTGTAGAAATTCAGGCGGCGTCGTTTTCGGGACCCTTGCCGCATCCTAGTCTTCTTGCCAAATATAACGAAGTCATTCCGAATGGTGCAGAACGTATCATGGTTATGGCCGAGAAACAGAGCGAACATCGATAACGGCTTGAAGCACGAGTAATCGAGGGCGGAGTAGCGAATCAGGCTCGAGGATCATACTTCGCATTCGTTCTTAGTCTGACTGCGATCCTCGGTGGAGTCTACCTCATTCATGATGGGAAGAGCGTTCAGGGCCTCTCGACGATAATTGGGAGCCTTACCGCGCTTGTTGGCGTCTTTATCTATTCCAAGCAAGAACAAAAAAAAGAGAGGATCGAGAAAGCGACAGCCCTAGAGGCACGCAAGCGCTAACATCTTCATTACGTGCATACCTCAGCGCTCATCGTCTTCTGTATCTTTTTCGTGTTCGTCACGCTGGCCGGATTCTGGGCTGCGCGTTGGCGTCGACCGGCCACCGGCATGCATTCGCTGGACGAATGGGGCCTCGCCGGCCGCTCGTTCGGAACGTGGATCACCTGGTTCCTCCTCGGTGGCGATCTCTACACGGCGTACACGGTCATCGCCGTTCCAGCCGCGCTCTACGGTGCGGGAGCCAATGCCTTCTTCGCGCTGCCCTATGCTGTGCTGGCCTATCCGTACATGTTTCTGGTGCTGCCGCGACTGTGGAACGTCTGCCACCGCCATAACTTCATCACCTTTGCAGATTTCGTCCGCGGCCGCTTTGGCAACCGCGCGCTGACGCTGGGAATTGCCGTCACCGGCATCATGGCGATCATGCCTTACATCGCGCTGCAGCTTGTCGGCATGCGCGTTGTGATCGCTGCGCTGGGCCTGAACGGCGAGTGGCCGCTGGCTGCAGCGTTCATCATTTTGGCGGCTTATACCTACTCCAGTGGACTACGCGCACCAGCCATCATCGCCGTCGTAAAGGACACCATGCTGTACATCATGGTGCTGGTCGCGATCTTCTGGCTGCCGTACAAGCTCGGCGGCTACCACCACATCTTTGCGTTGGCAGATGCCGCGTTGAAGTCCCGCGCTACACCTTCGTCCATCATGCTCGCACCGAAGCAGTTCCTCGGCTATAGTTCGCTGGCCGTGGGTTCGGCGATTGCACTGATGCTGTACCCTCACACTGCGACGGCTGTACTCAGCGCAAAGTCTGCCGCCGCAATCCGCCGCAACTCGGCGATGCTCCCGGCTTACAGCTTCCTGCTCGGTCTAGTCGCTCTGCTCGGCTACATTGCGATTGCCGCCGACATCAAGACGAAAGATCCGCAGGCGTCAGTCCCGGCACTCTTCCTGAAGATGTTCCCCGAGTGGTTCGCTGGTTTCTGCCTCGCTGCCATCGCGATTGGGGCGCTGGTCCCGGCGGCGATTATGTCGATTGCCGCGTCGAACCTCTTCACCAGAAACATATGGGGCGAGCTGACTAACTCGGCGACAAAGTTGATGACGCCACACGAAGAATCAAACATGGCGAAGATCGTCTCGCTGGTCGTCAAGTTTGGGGCTCTGATCTTTGTGCTGAAGCTGCCCGCGACCTACGCGATCGAGATGCAGTTGCTGGGCGGTATCTGGATCGGACAGATATTTCCTGCGGTCGTCCTCGGAGTCTTTACCCGCTGGTTCCATCCGTGGGCGCTGTTCTGGGGGCTCATGGCCGGGCTGAGTTCCGGGACGTGGATGGTGTGGTCGTTGGGGCTGAAATCCTCCGTCTACCCTGTCCCATTCATCGGCAGCATGTACGCCGCGGTGCCGGCTTTGCTGTTGAATCTTGCAGTGTCGGTCGTTCTGACGCTGGTCTTTCGCACGCTCAAAGTTTCTGCGGGGACCGACGTGACAGACCCGGAAGCCTATATCGGCTAAAATTCCGGTTGCGGTATCCCGATGACGGCCTTTTGCCGGAATCCTGCATCTCAACCCCGAGGAAGACGAAAACTATGACCTTCGCTGAGACCGCAATCAATACCTTCCTCGACCGCAAGTTAGCCCAGCCGCACAAGCCTGCTGAGATGCCGCACCCGGACGCCCGTTCGCTCACTAAGGGCATCCTCGCTGGCATCGTCGCTGGACTCGCCGCGACTGCTGCCAAGTCGATGGTCGAGAAGGTCTATCCGCCACGTAAAAACGGCGCCTCGAAACCATCCGAGGTGATGGCAGAGCGGCTGGCCGGGCACGAACTTGCGCCGATGCAGAAGGAAGTCGCGTCCGACACCCTGCACTGGGCGTTCGGCGCCACCGCCGGTGCGGCCTACGGAGCGTTGGCCGAATACTACCCCGCCGCTTCTTCCCGCGAAGGCGTCAACTTCGGCATGACGATGATGGCGCTGACGCAGGAGACCGCGCTCCCAGCCATGGGCCTCGGTCTTGATCCTGCCGAGCAGACGACCCGGGAGAAGACCAGCGAGATGGCTAGCCACATTATTTTTGGTCTGGTGGCTGAAACAACTCGACGCCTCGTACGCAAAATGCTCTAGCATTCTGCCTGAGGTTCCAGTGCACGCCCAATCCCGGTTTCTGTTTCGCAGTGCAATCTTCCTCGCCTCATTTCTGCTCTTTGTCTCGGAGCCGATCGCCGCAAAGCAGCTGCTCCCCACATTTGGGGGATCAGCCGCCGTGTGGATGACGTGCCTCGTCTTCTTCCAGGTCTCGCTGCTGGCCGGGTATCTCTACGCGCACCAGATCACGCAAGGTTCTGCGACCCGCAGGCAGTCTGTACTGCACATTGCGCTGTTGGCTGTTGCGACTCTTTCAGCGGCAGCGTGGGCCGCCGGCATCGCGCACCCGACGCTCAACGGCAGCCATCCCGTCGCCAGCATCTTCGGCACACTGGCGCTGTCCATTGGGCTTCCGTTCCTGATGCTGGGTTCGACCAGCCCGCTGCTGCAGGTGTGGCACTTTCGCATCGAGCAGAGCGCAATTCCCTTCCGTCTATTTGCGTTATCCAACTTCGCGTCACTTTTGGCTTTAATCGCCTATCCCACAATCATTGAGCCAAACCTGAGTCTTAGCCTTCAGCGAGTACTTTGGGCGATGGGCGTCGCGGTCTTCGCATTGATCACGGGAATTCTCGCTTTGCAAACCAGCAGAGCCGGTATCTCGAGCTCACAGCTTATAGCTGACAGCTCAGAGCTCGAGACCCAGTTGATGCCTTCTTCTCGTCGCCGCGCCAAGCTGCTCTGGTTCCTGCTTCCAATGGCCGCCGCCATGCAGCTCTCCGCAGTCACCGCTCACCTCACGTCCAACATCGCGGCGATTCCGATGCTCTGGGTGCTCCCACTTGCCGTCTACCTGCTCACCTTTATCCTCGCGTTCCAGATGCCCAGCCTGCGGAAGTATCGCGGAATCCTGCTGCGTCTGCTGGCCGTGATGCTGGCCTCGCTGGGATACCTACTCTCCCATACCGATCTCGATCTGCCCATCGGCATCGGCATCCTGTTCTTCCTCATTGAAGCCCTGATTGCGTGCCTCTTCTGCCACACCGAGGCCTATGCACTGCGACCGCAACGTGCCTCCGAGACGACGCTCTTTTACCTCGTCATCGCCGCTGGTGGAGCGACCGGATCGTTCCTCATCGGGATCGCAGCGCCGCTGGTCTTCTCCGGCAACTACGACCTTGCCTTTACCTTCCTCATCACCGCCCTGCTGGCACTTGCCGTCGTTTGGAACACGGACTGGATGCAGCGCGCACTGTGGGTCACAGGCAGCGGTCTTCTGGTCTTTCTCATCTTTGCGCTACATGCCTCCTACCATCGCCAGGCGTTACTGACACGGCGCAACTTCTACGGCAGCCTGCGCGTTCTGCAGACGGTGACCGAGCACGGCGACACAGTCCGGACGCTCGTGAACGGCTCGATTGAGCACGGCTCACAGATCTTCTCCGATGATCTGCGCCACATGCCCACCACCTACTACGCGCCGGATTCCGGCATCGGGGTCGCGCTCGCAAACTGCTGTGTCGGCAGGTCAAAGCGGGTCGGAGTGGTCGGGCTGGGTGCCGGAACTCTAGCCGCCTACGGCAAACCGGGCGATACCTTCCGGTTCTACGAGATCAATCCCTCCGTACTGCCGATCGCGCAGAATCTCTTCACCTACCTCCACGACTCGGGGGCAAATCTCACATTCATCGAAGGCGACGGACGCGCCTCGCTAGCCGCTGAGGCTCCGCAGAACTTCGACATTCTGGTGATCGACGCCTTCTCCGGCGACGCCATCCCACTGCACCTGCTGACCGTGGAAGCCCTCGCCATCTATTGCAAACATCTAGCACCAGGTGGGATTCTTGCCTTCCACGTCTCCAACCAATATGTGGATCTTGACTCCGAGGTCGCCCAGCTTGCCGCATCGGCAAACCTGCAGTCGCGCAGCATCTCCAGCCCGCCAGAGAAGCAGAGCGGCGAATTCCGTGCGACGTGGGTGGTGGTAACCAACAACGGAGACATCTTCCAGAATCCGGACGTCGCTCTGCGGGCCACGGAAATCAAACCAAAGCCCAATGTCTCTGCGTGGACCGATAATTACTCCAGCCTACTGCCGCTGGTCCATTGGTAGTTGCGCATGGAAGCTGAGCAAAAGCATCAGCCGCAGGACCGTCATACCTGCCAGACAGAGGAACCAGTAGATCGCGGCAAATCGCCAGACGTCGAACGCCGGTTGCAGCACCCATTGCACCAGCCCGACGACGGCTATGCAGCAGTTCAATCCGATCAGGCAGCGCAGGCCGTACTCCCCCAGCGTCCGCGACCGCCTCGCGCTGTACATTCCAACCGAATTCAGAATCATCGCCCAGGTGGCAATGCCCACGGCTGCAATCAGGACATTGCGCAACGAGATTCCAGCCATAAACCCGTCAGAAGGTACTCCCCCATGGCGCAGTCCGGAAACCCATGCGACGGCTGGAAAGGTGGCGGCGAGTATACAGAGGTCACCTGCATGGCAGAGTCGTCGGCAAAGTCGGTGCAGCGGTCTTCGAGTAAGGTCTCGCACAGCGAGTGGAGTCGCGACGACTGGTTTCGGATAATCCATCAAACAAAAGGCTCCAGTGTGGGTTTGACGGCGTAGAATCGGGGGCGAACCGCTACTGGAGAGCATACGTCAGCGGTTTAGCATCGATGCTGAATTCCCAGAATTGAGAATTCGCAAGGTTACCCAGGACTTGGCTCCGAGCTCCTTGAAGGGACTGGACCACGATTATGTTGAGCGCGGCAAGGTAGAGGCCCAGTAACCTTTACGACACGAACGGAGCCCCGTAACCGCACAGACGGGCACACGGGAATCAGCAAAAATAAGAGAGTCGCGACTTCGCAGCACGGCAAGGGGCAGAGTCTGAATGCAGAAAAATCGTCGAAATGTTGTGATCGTAGGGGCAGGACCGGGTGGACTGGCGGCTGCATTGTTGCTGGCCAAATCCGGCGCAAAGGTGACCATCGTCGAAAAGCGCTCGGATGTGGGCGGACGCACTTCGACCATCGAGCAGGATGGATTCAAGTTCGACGTTGGCCCAACCTTCTTTCTGTACCCGCGTGTGCTCAAAGAAATCTTCAGCGCGGCCGGCTACGATCTGGACCACGAAGTCCCTATGACGCGGCTCGACCCGCAGTACCGCCTGGTCTTCGGCGCGGGTGGCGAACTTCTTGCCACGCCGAATGTCGAGCGGATGGTGCAGGCAATCGCCGCGATCTCCCCGGAGGATGCGACGCGTTTTCGCGAATTCCTCGCTCACAATCACAACAAGCTCGAAAAGTTCATGCCGTTCCTGCAGACTCCGTTTGAAAGCTGGCGCGATCTAATGAGCCCCGGCATGATGAAGCTGCTACCTCTGCTCGCTCCGTGGCGTTCGCTCGACCAGGACCTGCAGATGCACTTCAAGGACGAGCGCATCCGCCTCGGCTTCAGCTTCCAATCCAAATACCTCGGCATGTCTCCGTTCCGCTGCCCCAGCCTGTTCTCCATCCTCTCGTTTCTGGAGTACGAACACGGCGTCTTTCATCCGACTGGCGGTTGCGGCGCGGTCACAAGAGCGATGGCGCGAATTGCAACCGAAATGGGCGTCGAGATCCTGTTGGACGAGCCGGTCGAAAAAGTCATCGTAGAGCACGGGAAAGCCCGCGGCGTTCGCACTGCAAATCGCCTCTTGATGGCCGATGCTGTTGTCATGAACTCCGACTTCGCCGGGTCGATCGGCAAGCTGGTGCCGAACACTCAGCGCAACAAGTGGACCGACGAGAAGCTCGCCAAGAAGAAATACTCCTGCTCCACCTTCATGATGTACCTCGGCATCAAGGGTCGGTACGACGACATCTCGCATCACACCATCTATCTCGCCGAAAACTATAAAGACAACCTGGCCGACATCGAAGAGCGCCACGCCCTCTCCGCGAACCCGTCGTTTTACGTGCAGAACGCCTGCGTCACCGACGACACCCTCGCCCCGGAAGGCCATAGCTCGCTGTACGTTTTACTGCCGGTGACGCACGAGACCGGCTCCGTCGACTGGGTGAAAGAGGGGCCGCGCTACCGGGCACTCGCTCTGGAACAGATGAAAAAAATTGGCATGCACAATGTGGAGGAGCGCATCGTCACCGAGAAGATCGTTACGCCGCGCGACTGGGCAACCGAGTTTGAACTCTACAAAGGCGCGACGTTCTCCATGGCGCACTCGCTCGACCAGATGCTGCATCTTCGGCCGCACAACCGCTTTGAAGACGTCCGTTCGATGTACCTGGTCGGCGGCGGCACCCACCCCGGCAGCGGCTTGCCTGTCATCTTTGAGTCGGCCCGCATCACCTCGCGCCTATTGTTGCAGGACCTCAAAATGGAGCCGATGTGGAATCACGCTGGCGAAGACGCCCCAGTTGGGCGGCAACTGGTCGGGGCGCCGTCGTAGTATGACAGCTACGGTGCTGGAACCAGAGAGTGTTACGCTGACAAACGCGCAACCAACTCGCCGAGCAGAATCGCGGCGGGCACAGTTGCAATGGGCTGAGACGCCGATCGCAAACCGGCTTCTTGTGCTGCGGCAAGCTCGCTATGAGTTAGCGCGGACCAGTGACCTATTAGTCGACGCAATCGCTCCAGAGCTTCACCGCACCCGCGCAGACTCCTACGCGGCGGAAGTCCTACCGCTGCTCGCCTCCTGCCATTTCCTCGAAAAGCAAGCCGCCAAAATCTTGAAACCACGCCGCCTCGGGCGTAGGGGCCTTCCTTTCTGGCTTGCGGGCATCGACAGCACCATTGAGCGTACGCCACTCGGCCTGGTCCTGATCATCGCGCCGTCCAACTATCCGCTGTTTCTTGGCGGGGCACAGACACTGCAGGCTCTCGCCGCAGGAAACGCCGTAGTCTGGAAGCCCGGGCGTGGTGGCCGTCCAGTCGCCGAAGCATTCGAAGCCGCGCTGAGGCTTGCCGGTCTGCCAGAAGGCTTGCTGCGGATCACCGACGACTCTCCGGAAGCCGCGATGATCGAGATCGACGCCTGCCCCGACAAAATCGTCTTCACTGGCTCCGCACAGGCTGGCCGAGCCGTCTTGCGGCAGGCTGCAGACGTGGCAATTCCAGTTACCGTCGAGCTCTCCGGCAGCGATGCAGTCGTCGTTCTCGAATCGGCCGACAAGGCCCGCGTGGTCGACTCGCTGGCGTTTGGCATGCGGCTGAACGGGTCCGCCACTTGCATGGCCCCGCGACGTCTGTTCCTCGTCGGCGGAGGACATGAAGACCTGATCGCCAACCTGCGCGACCGCTTTGCAGCGATGGATGGCATCGACATCGGCCTGCGTACGCGAAATCAGTTGAACGGATTGATTGAGCAAGCCGAACGCAACGGAGCGATCGTGTGCGGTAGTCCGCGGTCGCTCGAAATGAAGCCGATCCTGATCCTGAACGGCCGCCCCGAGATGGAGATCGCACAAGCTGATATCTTCGCGCCGGTCCTGACGGTGCTGCACGCTACGACTGCGGGCGAAGTTCTTCGAGCCGACAACTTCTGCCCATTCGGGCTTACCGTCGCTATCTTCGGCGACGAACGCGCGGCACTGGCGCTGGGCAGAAAGCTCAACGTTGGCACAGTCCTCGTCAACGACCTGATCGTCCCGACCGCCGACCCCAGAGTCCCCTTCGGAGGTCGACGCGGCAGCGGATTCGGGACCACACGCGGCGCGGAAGGTCTGCTGGAGATGACCGCAGCGAAGGTCACTTCGGTCCGCAAGGACAAGTCAGCACGACACTTTCAGGCGACGGGCAGCGGCCACGAAGAGCTGTTTCGCGGCGCACTCGAGATGAGCCACAGCCCAGGTCTCGGCCAACGATTCGCAGGCCTGCGACGGATGATCGCAGCCGCAAAGAACCTCAAATAAGCAGCAACGAACGTGTCAGGAGAAGCGATGAAGGTAGGCGTAATCGGTAGCGGACTTGCAGGACTTGCGGCGGCTTGTACGCTCGCCGCACGCGGGCATCAGGTAGAGGTCTTCGAGAAAAACGAGTGGCTCGGTGGCAAGGCCGCGCAGCTTACCGGCAACGGCTTCCGCTTCGATATGGGACCGACCATCCTGATCCAGCCATCGGTCCTCCGCAAGGTATTTGAAGAAGCCGGGTGCAAGATGGAGGACTACATCCCCATGGTGCGGCTCGACCCACAGTGGCGCTGCTTCTTCGAGGATGGCAGCCGCATCGACCTGACCGACAACGCCGAAAAGATGTCCGCCACGCTCGAAGCGATCTGGCCGAAGATGGGCGCCGGCTACCTCAAATTTCTGGAGCAGTCCGAGCAGCTCCACTCCATTTCCGACCGCTTTTTCTTCTGGCGCTCCATCGGCTCGATGCGCGACACCATGGACGTCAAGGGCGCGTTCGACCTGAAGGTGCTGCGCGACGTGATGCGCATGCGGCTCGGCAAGACCGTCGCAGGAGTCATCCGCGAGAACATCCCCGACCCCAACGTCGCCCAGATGCTCGACCACTTCGTGCAGTATGTCGGCTCCTCGCCGGACGCATCACCTGCGATCCTCTGCGCCATCGGCCACATGCAGATGGAAGAGGGCATCTGGTATCCGATGGGCGGAACCCGCGCCGTGCCGATGGGCCTTGCCAAGCTGGGAGCTGAACTTGGCGTCGTCTTCCACACCAGCGCCGACGTCGAAAAAATCACCTCCGACCGCGGCAAAGTCACCGGCATCACGACCACCGACGGGGTCAACCACCGATTCGACGCCGTAGTCTCCAACTCCGACGCCGTGCGGACGCATCGCGAGCTTATCGGCGGCTCTGTCGCGCGGACGTTCGAGCATAAGCGCAGCTACGAGCCGGCCTGCTCCGGCGTCGTCCTCTACCTCGGCCTGAACAAGCGCTACGACCACCTCGCCCACCACGACTTCGTCTTCTCGCGCGACCCGCACGAGGAGTTCCACGCCATCTACGACCTCGGCATACCAGCGCCAGACCCGACCTGCTATCTCGCGGCCACTTCGATGTCCGACCCCGCATCCGCACCGGCTGGCGGCGAGGCTCTGTACGTTCTCGTCCACACGCCGTACCTGCGGCCGGATCACGACTGGAAGAAGATGCTACCCGCCTATCGTCAGGTCATCCTGGACAAGCTGAAACGCACCGCTGGCCTGACCGATATTGAAGACCGCATCGTCTTCGAGGCCGCGTTGACCCCGCAGGATATCCACGACCGCTACCGCGTGCTGAACGGCGCAATCTACGGCATCTCCAGCCACGGCATGTTCAACGGCGCATTCAAGCCGGCGAACCGTTCTCGGGAACTCTCGGGCCTGTATCTGGCCGGCGGAGCAGCACATCCCGGCCCCGGTATGCCGATGGTGATGATGTCCGGATGGATCGCCGCCGACTCGCTCGATCAGGACGCGCAGAACAACATAGTGAAAGCGGCTGTCGCTTAGAGTAGGCTTCGACTCATGGATGTTCCACACATCTCGAGGTTTGTCCTCTGGTTCTTCCGCGGGATCGTGCGCGGATACTTTCGCCGGCACTTTAGCGGAGTGCGCCTGAGCCGCGCCTCGAACCTCGCCAGCATCGGCGAGGAACGCCTGATCGTCTACGCCAACCACAGCTCTTGGTGGGACCCCATGGTGCTTGTTTTGTTGGCCGCAAAGCTGATGCCGCGGCGCGACCACTTTGCCCCCATGGACGCCGCAGCACTCGAACGTTACGGCATCTTCAAGAAGATCGGCGTCTTCGGCGTCGAGATGAAGACCGCTCGCGGAGCCGCGCAATTTCTGCGGACGGGAAGCAAAATTGTGGAGAGGGGCGGCGTATTGTGGGTGACTCCGCAGGGCCGCTTCGCCGACTCGCGAGAGCGTCCGCTGGGCTTCAAACCCGGGCTTGCGGCCCTCGCTGCAAAGATGGATGGTGGCTGCACCATGTTGCCGCTGGCAATCGAGTACGTCTTCTGGGATGAGCGTTTGCCCGAAACCTTACTGCACTTTGGCGATCCAGTGCACGTGAACGGACAGAGCGCCGAAGAAGTTGCAACGCTGATGGAAGCCGCATTATTGAAGACGATGGAAGCTCTGAAGGATGATGCAATGACGCGCAACCCTGGAGCCTTCTCGCTGGTTCACAGCGGCACGGTCGGAACCGGTGGCTTCTACGAATTCGGTCAGCGTCTACTTGCAACAGTGCGACGGCGGCGCTTCCAACCAGAGCACACCGAAGTGATTCCCCCACCCATTCGCAGACAGGAAGAACGCGGATGATGATCGCTCTGCTGGTCGTATCGCTGGCCTGTGCTGCTCTTCCGGCTGGGCTGTTTTGGATAAACCTCCGCCTCTACATCGATCCTCCAACTGTGGGCGAGGCGAAGCTGCCGGCAGTTTCAATCCTCATCCCAGCGCGCAACGAAGCTGCCGTCATCGACTCCGCCGTAACCCACGCGCTGCTCAGCCGCGGTGTCGAAATCGAGGTAGTGGTGATGGACGATGGCTCCACCGACGGCACCGACACAATTGTGCTCGCGCTGGCTGCCGCAGATCCCCGCGTGCGACTCGAACGCGCCCCCGCCCTGGCCGCCGGATGGAACGGCAAGCAGCACGCCTGCTGGGCTTTGGCGCACGCCGCGCACAATCCCATCCTGTGTTTCGTCGACGCCGACGTGACGCTCGGCCCGGACTGCGTGGCGCGCATGGCACAGTTTCTCGAGAGCGGCAACAACGGTCTTGTCAGCGGCTTCCCGCAACAAGTCACCGGAACGTTTCTGGAATGGATGCTGCTTCCGCTGATCCACTTCGTGCTGCTCGGCTTCCTGCCCTTAAGCCAGATGCGCGCAGGCACCGACCCTGCATTCGCGGCTGGTTGCGGCCAGTTCATCATGGCCCGCAAAGACGACTACTTCACCTGCGGCGGACACAGCGAGATCAAGCTCACCATGCACGACGGCCTGTTGCTCCCGCGGCTCTTCCGCGGGGCAGACTTCCGCACCGACCTCGCCGACATCACCAACTTCGCAAGCTGCCGGATGTACACCTCTGCCTCGCAAGTCTGGAGCGGTCTCGCCAAGAACGCGACGGAAGGTCTGGCAACTCGATCGCGCATCGTTCCTGTCACGCTGCTCCTGCTGCTCGGACAGGTACTGCCGTTCGTCGTGGCAATCGTTCTGCTTCCGAGCATCACGTTGCTCTTCCTGCTCTCAGGCGCAATTTCATTTGGTATTTCGGCATTGCTGTTGCTCGCGGTCATCCTTATCAGCGTCGTAGCAGCTTTGCTACCGCGTTGGCTCGGAGTCACGCGCTTCCGACAAGACTGGCGCGGCGCTCTGCTGCATCCACTTGGTATTTTGCTTTTGATTTGCGTCCAGTGGTACGCGCTCTTCCGCAAACTGCGCGGCGGTGCTGTAAGCTGGCGCGGCCGAGCCTACGCCGGCGACTGAGGCCACACCGCAAGCAGCGCATGCAGAATCCGTGAGCCGACGCGATACTCGTTTTCAAGTGCAGGCAGGTAGGCGGAGTAGGTCGCAACGCGTGTCTCGGCAAGACTCTCAGCGGCGGTAACCCCCTCACGCTGTTGATCGAAGTTCGACGCTGCCCGAACCACCAAAACCCGCGACAGGTCAGCACGACGACCGCGAGCCAGCCGCGTAAGCGCCTGCATGATCCCCGCATCTTCCATCGCCGTGATCGCGTAGGTTCCACGTCCTTCGGTCTGGTAGTCCACCCATGCAGTTGCTCGATGACTCAGCAGCTTCCCATGCCAGAACGTCGTCGTCGCCAGCTCATCGCCGCGAAGTAAGGACGGCGGAAGATGCGCCGTAGCGGCCGGACCAAACTGCTTACGACGAGCCGCCATCTTCTGCGTGTCCAGCAATTCAGCATCTATCGCGACACCGTAGGCCCACGTTACTAACTGCTTGTTCAGCGGAAATATAATCCCATCATCCCCATTGAAGCGGTCCGCTCGCGGCTGTTCGTAAGGAGCAGACTTGCCGATGGGAATAAATCCATCCGGCCACTCCGCCGGAATCTCGCGGCCATCAATCTCGTGCGCAAAGTCGCCATCCACCACAAATTGCGGCAGCACCACAGACGCCAGCGACCCCTGCGCTGGATTGATTCCAGCCACTCCACTGATGATCCAAAATGCCTGCGAGAGATCGAATCGGGGGTCGAGCCCGAGCGCCGTAATTGCCGCAGCGGCTCGCACCGCACCCACACCAGTAACGATCCCCAATACGCCCTGCGCACTGAGGTACAGCGGCTGCAGACCATATGCGAACGGAAGTTCCTGGTCGAGCCCTTCGCGCTCGCGCCAGTACCGAAACTCGCCCGGAACTGGACCGCCCGAAGGCTCAAACGCAGTGACGATAACGGCTTGGATCGGGATCGCTGCCATCGTTAGACGCCCTTCTTTTGCGGCTCCCAGATGAACTTGTGGATCTGAAGCGAGAGCCGTGCGTCGACGCCATCTTCCATCATCCACTCGACCAGCGTGCGTGGGTCCAGCGTTGCATTTTCGACCGTGCGCAACGGGCTGGGCGACTTCGAAAACGCCGGGCTGAGCAGAATATCGCGGACCCGGTGACGCAGGTCATGCTCTGCAATAAAAACCTTCGCAAACTCGTAGTCTCGGCGATCGGTCAGAACGAACTTAACCTCATCGTTCAGCGTCAGCGCGTCCAGATTCGCCATATTGAAGCTATTCGCCGCAGCGCCTGCACCGGGGCACTTCACGTCGACAATCTTATGTACCGCCTTGGGCACTTCAGCCAACGGACGCTCGCCGCTCGTCTCGATCATCAGCGTATAGCCTTGCGCCAACAGCACATCCATCAGCGGCAGCAGTTCCTTCTTGTGGAGCATCGGTTCCCCACCGGTGAACTCAACTAGCTTGCAAGGCGCGACAGCTTCGATCTGCGCAATCACTTCGGCCTGCGTGAACGGCTTGCCGCCCGTAAAGGTGTACTCGGAGTCGCACCACGCGCAGCGCAGGTTGCAGCCCGCGAACCGCACGAAGATGCAGGGCAGGCCGGCGAAGGAGGATTCGCCTTGAACGGATTTGTAGAGCTCGATTAAGTGCATAAGGATTCAATACAAATGCAACAGCGCCCTGATCGCGGGCGGCGACCACTTCGTGGGGTGATCTATTCGTAGTAGCGCGCGAAGCTTGTGTCGGTTTCGTAGAGGGTACAGTCTTTTACCCGGACCCGGCCATTGGTCATCTCGTGGAGCTGCTCTGCCGTCTGCTCGTAGAAATACCGCGCAAGATTCTCCGCTGACGGATTCACCTCGTCAAACGGCTTCAATTCGTTGATCATCTGGTGGTCAAGATAGTCGACCGCAGGGCGCATCACTTGCTTCAGCAGCTTGAAGTCGAGCAGCAGTCCAGCCTCGTCCAGGTTGGCGCCGATCAGCGTGACAAATACTTTGTAATTATGGCCGTGCGGGTTCTCGCACTTGCCGCGATAGTTGCGGAGGTAGTGGCCGGAAGAAAAACCAGCTTCTACAGTGACTTCAAACATCTGGAAAATTCCCTTCTGAGTACCACTCCCTATTGTACGGGGACGAGCCGCCACGCGGCTTCCATCTAAAAGCCAGTTCTACGCTTCCGCCTCGTCAACCGATCCTCTTCGGCACGGCGCTCCGCTTGCTCAAACAGCGACGACAAGCTGCCGGCCAGAGCGATAATCATCGCCAGAACGAAAAATCCAATCGCCATCGTCCGCCAGAGCGAGACGTCACCCGGCGAACCCGGCTGATGCGCAATCGTAAGGAACGACACCCCAAACGAAGCCAGAGCGAAAAAGAGAAACGTACCAGCGAGAATGTAGAGGTTGCGTCCCATGTGGGTATTTCTAGTTTAGTCGATTCCCGACTCGAAGGCGTACCAGCCTTCACTCAAGGCCACAACATTCGAGAAATGTGAGTGAGACGCATTATCCCCGCTATTTTCCCGAGGAATAATGCCCCCGCCCAGTGCCGCATCACCACATGGCTTGCTCCGGAATGACGTGCCGCCCGCCGGAATCGTGGGAGTGGCTGTGCAGTGGATGTATCCAATCGTGCGGTAAAGCCCCCGCCACGGGCCATTCCACGTGTAAAGGGTTACATCGCCAAAGCCGCTTCGCTCAATCGTTGCCAGCGTACCCAATGGCTCCAGCAGGCCCTTGTAGACATCCCAGCGCGGCTTTGCAAGTGGCGAACGCGGATCGCCGTATCGGTACATAGCATTGGGACTATCGGGAGTCGGGATAGCGGTGACGTAGTCCGCAGCAATGCCGGTCAGGCTCTTGTCCTCGTCGGACATACTCTGCAGCTTCTCCAGCTGGCCACGCTGACTTCCAAATCCCGTCTGCATCTGCGTCAACGTCGGCAGATTGGGGTCGCGATCCGCCAGATACACGCAGCCAGTCACAGCCGCAATACCGAATACTCCGACAAAGATAAAGCTGAGCCGGCGCGCTGCCGGCGACTTCTTCTTCGAGATGGTGAAGAGAAACAGTGCGATCAGGCTGAGCGCTGCAGCAGCTCCGGTCGCAATACAAAAGATTTCCAGGTTGTCCATGGCCGTCCGCAAATGTTGGAGTGTGCTCAGCACAGATTATGTCACGGGGCCGATGTTGTTTGGACTGATAAAGATACCCGGTCAAGTACAACTTGTCGGGGAGCAAAAATATGCCCCACACCTCAGGAGCACGGTGTGGGGCGCCCAATTTCAATCAACTCGTTTATGGAACCGTGACGGTGGCCGTGGTTGTCCCGTAGAGATTGCGCGTGGTCAGCGTGTAAGTCGTCGTCATCGCCTGCTTCGGCAGAGCCATATAGCCGCGGAAGATCGAACCGTTATACAGCCCCGGCGAACTGATAAAGCCATAGCTGGAGCCCGTGATATTGCCCGTCAGAAAGACGTACGGCATCCCTTGATACACGTTTGTGACGTAGGTAAAGCTGTTGATAACCGGGGCTGCGCCCGTCGGGGCTGTGCCCGCATCGTACGCGGTCGACATCTTTACGACTTCAAAGCTGGCCGACAGAACCTTGGTTAGATTATTTAGATCCGTGTCGTTCCAACGCGAATCCTGTGTGCCCTGGAAGAAGAGTTTGCTGCCGTTGTCGGTCAGGATGAGCCCGTACTTCTTCATTGCGTTCAGGATGATCTGGTTGGTCGGCGAGAAGGTCGACACATCGAAGCTGGCCTTCAACCGGATGCGCATCCCCATGATGTTGTCTGTGCCGTAGTTGTTGCCGGCCGCATGGGTCGCAGGCGCCAAAAACAGACCACCATTGCCGTTCGCCTTGGTGTTCGGCGCCGTGAATCGAATCGCGTGATTGATGCTGCCCGCCAGAATCTCGTCGTACCGGATCAGCCCTTCAAATACCGAGAGGCCAGAGGCGTCGGCAGACGTCATACCGTAGGGGCGCTGCTCCGTGTTCAACATGTCGAACAGCAATCCGTCCGAAGCCGACCAAGCACCCTTGCACGGTGCCGCCTGATACAGCTCATAGTTCGTGCAGCTACGGCGGTCGAGGATCAGCAGATGCCGGTCATTCCCGTCGTTTGGACAGTCAACCGGATTCCCCTCAATCGCCGTGCCTGTCTGCACCGGATAGTAAGTAAGATCGCTCTCCGATGGGTACAAAAGAATGGGGACCGCAACCTGCGGAAACGTATTCTGGCTCGCAGCCGTATCGACGACGTTGTACGGGATGCCATACTGCGTACCGAAGTCCGGGTGCAGATGGTAGCCGGAAAGGTCGGCCACATTGTTCACCGTGATGGTCGTCGAAAGCGGATCGAGTGGCAAAGCGGAGACGTCCAGGTGCCACGCATCGTTCGGCGAAGGCACAAAGCCGTTCAGCGCGCCATTAAGCCCGACCGAGATGTTGCCGCAGGCTGGATTCGCGATGGTTACCTGTTGCTGCAGGGTCGGTACAACAGTTTGGGCAGACACGGCCAAAGCCGGTGCCAGCAGAATGCAGATCGCGATGCGTTGATACATGAGGTACTCCTGGGCCCGTGGGGAGGCTGCATTTCCTGGTGCGCGAACCTATCGCAGGCTCGGGGGTTACTTGTGTCGAACAAGCCCGTAGTTACATGGTCTATCGGAGTGCGCGCAAGTCACAATCAGCACACTGGGGTAGCCCTAGTAACCAAAGGTTGCATGGACGAGTAACCGTAGGACGATTACCAAAGTAGTTTAGTTAGGTCTTTTTGCGAAGAAGTTTTCCACATCTTCGATCGACTGGGTAACCCGGTATGGAGGAAGCGAATCTAAGAAGATTCTGCCGTACCGTTGGCGTTGGATGCGCGGGTCCAGAAGCATCAGGACGCCACGATCCGACAGAGAGCGAATCAGCCGGCCAAAGCCCTGTTTCAAGGCGATGACGGCAGCCGGTATCTGTAAGTCAAAGAAGGGTTTACCACCCGCAGCCTCAATCGCCGTCATGCGCGCTTTGATCACCGGATCAGTCGGCACCGCAAACGGTAGCCGATCGATGATGACGCAGGATAGCTGCTCGCCCTGCACGTCGATCCCCTGCCAGAAGCTCGCCGCACCGAACAGAACCGCGTTAGGGGTATCGCGAAACTGCTGCAGCAGGACGTGCCGAGGGGCGGTCCCCTGCAGAAGTAATGGAAACGGTAACTCTCCCAACATTCGTTCGTACACCGCGCGCATCTGCTGGTAGCTGGTGAAAAGACAGAAGGCGCGACCCTGCGTGATCTCCAAAACCCGCCGCGTCCGCTCGGCGGCATGCAGCAGGAAGTCCGGCTCCCGGGGATCGGGCATGGAAGGCGGCAAGTAAAGCAGCGCCTGATTCGGATAATCGAAGTGCGATGGAACAATCAACTCCCGCGTGCTAGTCAAACCGAGCCGCTTGGTGAGGTGCGTAAACTCCGACGCCACCGTAAGCGTCGCCGAAGTCAGCACGACAGAAGGGTACGCATCGAACAGCGCCGTCCCAAGCAGCCCCGAGACGTCGATCGGCGTCGCCTGAAGCTGCGTGTGATACGTCGGCTGGCCACCGCGCCCCAGGTTCCGTACTCCAGTCACAGCCCGCCGCTCAATCCAGAACACGGTATTCGGATCGTCCGACTCCAGCAGAAACTTCAGGTGCATCCGGATATCAACGGTCCGCTTCAGCAGTCCCTTGGTCTCGTCGACATTCTTGATGTTTTCCAGCTCGCCTTCCAGACGTTGCAGCGCATTCAGCGCGCCTAGGTAAGTATCGCCATCCGACTCCAAAAAGCTCTCGCGGTGGACATGCTCGAACGGCATCCTGCCCAATGGCTGCGACTCAACCGGCAGCGCCCC
>JAYVZU010000173.1:0-2000 GCA_043783075.1 Rhodanobacteraceae bacterium | reverse complement strand
GAGTTCATCCAGGTCCACCCGACCGCCATCCCCGGCGAAGACAAGCTCCGCCTGATGTCCGAATCGGCCCGCGGCGAAGGTGGCCGTGTCTGGGTTCTGCGCGACCGCAACGACAAGCGCGCCGCAGTCTCGATCCCGGAAGCAGACCGCTGGTACTTCCTCGAAGAGCGTTACCCGAAGTACGGCAACCTCGTCCCCCGCGACATCGCGACCCGCGAGATTTTCAAGGTCGTCTTCGAAGACCAGATGGGCATCGACGGCCAGCCGATGGTCTACCTCGACCTGACCCACCTGCCGCCAGAGCGCATCCACAAGCTCGAAGGCATTCTCGAAATCTACGAGAAGTTCGTTGGCGACGACCCCCGCAAGGTCCCGATGAAGATCTTCCCCGGCGTCCACTACACGATGGGCGGCTTGTGGGTGGACTTCAACCAGCAGACCAACATCCCCGGCGTCTACGCAGCGGGTGAGGCCGACTACTCGATCCACGGAGCCAACCGCCTCGGCGCAAACTCCCTGCTCTCCTGCATCTACGGAGGCTTCGTCGCCGGACCGCAGGCTCTTGGGTACGCCAAGTCGCTGAAGCCCGCAACTGGCGACGGTGGTGCATCCGCCGAACTCGCTCGCCAGAAGGCCAAGAATCAGGTTCTGCTCTCCTCCACCGGCACCGAGAACCCGTTCAAGCTGTGGCGCGAACTCGGCGAGACGATGACCAAGCACGCCACTATCGTCCGCTACAACGTGGGCCTGGACGAGGCCGACGCCAAGATCATCGAACTCCTCGGCCGCTATAAGAACATCAACCTCAGCGACAAGAGCCAGTGGGCCAATACCAGCTTCGCCTTCACCCGCCAGCTCTACAACATGCTCGAACTCGCCCGCGTCATCGTGCAGGGCGCACGCGTCCGCGACGAATCCCGAGGAGCCCACTACAAGCCCGACTTCCCAGATCGCAACGACGAAAAGTTCCTTAAGACCACCAAAGCCGCCTTTGTTGACGGGGCTCCGAGCATTACGTTTGAAGAAGTCGACATCAGCTGGATCAAACCGCGCCCGCGCGTCTACACGTCCACCTAATAATCAATTGTTGTCATCCTTCGCGTAGCGGAGGACCTGCTTTTCGAACTTGCTTCTAAGGTAGATTCGGGCTTCAGCCCGGACATTTGAATCAGGCTGGAAATGGGGCTTTAGCCCCTGAGGGAATCTTCAATGGCCACCACACAGAAAACCATCAAAGTTTCGATCAAGCGTCAGGCAAACCCGGACGCTCCGGCAAAGACGGAATCCTTCGAGATCCCGTACCGCCCCAACATGAACATCACCTCGTTGCTGGTCGAGATCGCCGGCAACCCGGTCACCACCGCTGGCGAGACCACCACCGCCATCGCCTACGACTCCAACTGCCTCGAGGAGATCTGCGGCTCCTGCGCCATGCTGATCAACGGCAAAGCGCGCATGGCATGCTCCGCCCTGGTCGACAAGCTGGAACAGCCGATCACGCTTGCGCCGCTGTCGAAATTCCCGATTGTGCGCGACCTGGCAGTCGATCGCTCCGTCCTGTTCGAGAACCTGAAGGCCGTCAAGGCCTGGGTCCCCATCGACGGCTCCTACGACCTCGGCCCAGGTCCACGCCAGTTCCCCCAGATCCAGGAACAGCGCTACCCGCTCTCCAACTGCATCTCCTGTACCATCTGCATGGAGGTCTGCCCTCAGTTCAACGATTCCACCAACTTCGTCGGCGCGGCCACCATCGCGCAGACCAAGCTCTTCAATATGGATCCCGCAGGCTCCGTCCTCAAGACAGAGCGTCTCCGCGCCCTCGCCGGCGACGGCGGTGTGCAGGAGTGCGGTATGGCGCAGAACTGCGTAGCCGCCTGCCCCAAGCAGCTACCGCTCATCGAAGCCATCTCCGACGTCAGCCGCGATGTCGTTATCCAGCAGATCAAAGACCTCTTCGCAATGTAGTTAGATCAAGCAGGAACGCCCCATGTCTCGACTCT
>JAYVZU010000172.1:0-2004 GCA_043783075.1 Rhodanobacteraceae bacterium | reverse complement strand
CGCATCCGGTGCATCCGGCAAAGCAGCGCTGCTCGACGACGCGAGATCAGGATTCGACGTCCCCATCCCGAAGCGAGTTGAGGCAAAACCAGCGGGCGCAAACAACAGCGCCAGACCCAGGGTCAGACACACGGAAGTTGGAGTGCAATAAAGCTTCATAGGAGGAGTTTCCTTCACCAGAAACAGTGGGTCGAATCAGCAAGTGACATCTGTATCGGACGTTCCAACTATTAGACTAGTCCGATTCCATTCACATAAGCACTTCAATTCATGCAACTAAAGTTAGATCCCCACCCCACAAAAATGACATGACATAAGTCACGGACACTACAGACAAATTCCTTGGCGATCCCATCAACTTAACGCTTACCAGCCTTCAAGATAGCTACAATAGGGGACATGATTCGCAAAACTCGCCTCTTCACGCCCGGTCCGACCCCCCTGCTCCCCGCCGCCCAGTTTGCAATGGCAGCCGCTGACATTCACCACCGCACTGCCGAATTCCGCGCGCTTTACAGCCGCGTCCTCGTCCAGCTCAAGAAGTTCGTCGGTACAGAAACCGGCGACGTCATCATCCTCTCCAGCTCCGGAACCGGAGCCATGGAAGCCGCAGTCTCCAACCTCACCTCACCCGGCGACCGCGTCCTGGTCCTCACAGCAGGCAAGTTCGGCGAGCGCTGGTCGGCTCTTGCAAAAGCCTTCGGCTGCCATGTAGATGTCGTCTCTGTCCCCTACGGCCAAACCTTCTCCATCGACGAAGTCAAGGCCAACCTGCACCTCGAAACCCGCGCCGTCTTCATGCAGTCCTCAGAGACCTCAACCGGCGTCCGCCACTGCGTACCCGCCGTCGCCAAGCTGCTCAAGGACCTCAACTCCGAGGCCCTTCTCATCGTCGACGCCATCACCGGCCTCGGCACCACCCACATCGATATGGACGCCCAGGGCATCGACGTCCTCATCGGCGGATCGCAAAAAGCCGTCATGATTCCCCCCGGCCTGAGCTACCTTGCCGTCGGCCCCAAAGCCTGGGACCGCATGGAAGCCGCCTACAACCCGCGCTACTACTTCGACCTCCGCAAGGAGCGCAAGAACGCCCGCGCCGGCGAGTCCGCCTACACCCCTGCGGTGGCTTTGATTGCCGCTTTGGGCGCCGCTCTCGACTGGATCGCCGCCCAAGCCGCCACCGCCGAGAACCCAGCCGGAGATATGGTCGAAGGCCGCAAGAAGCTCGTCGAAAACGCCGAGACCATCGCCGAAATGACTCGCGCCGCCATGCTCGCAATGGGCTGCACGCTCTTCGCGCCGGACGCTCCCTCAGCCGCCGCAACCGCAGTCCTGCCGCCCGCCGGCGTAGACTCCGGCCTCTTCGTCAAAGAACTCAAGTCCCGCTTCGGCGCCATCATCACCAACGGCCAGGGCGAGATGAAGGGTCAGATCTTCCGCATCGCCCACCTCGGCTTCTTCGATTACATGGACACCATCGCCCTCATCGGTGCGCTGGAACAGGTGATGGTCAAGTCAGTCCCACAATCCGGCGTAAAGTTTGGCGACGGCCTCATCGCCGCCCAAAACGTCTACGCCAACCGCAGCGCCACCGCCGCCGCCGACAGCAAATGCCTCTGCGGCCGCACCACCTGCTGCCTCACCTAAGCGGGTGCCCCATCCTCGCGCAGTTTCACCGCGCAGGGTGGGGTAATACTTTCACCGAGGTCATTCTGAGCAAATCGAAGAATCTCAGTATTTCGCTCCTGAGATCACACTTACGCAGAAAACGTCAATATTTACGCAATCTGAGTAACAACAAACAAGTGCCCATTCATCGCGACGAACGCCAGAGGGCTAGCCTGCTAGGGAGACTCTGCACAAGTTCTGCGTCCACAGCCTGATTGATTAATCTGAAGTTGTGGGGTGGATTGCGATGAAGCAGCGTAGTTAGGCGTGTCAGGGAATGTTTGAGAAGTATGGCCGTAAGTCTCGCCGGGAGTTGTTTTTGGAGGAGATGGA
>JAYVZU010000171.1:0-18285 GCA_043783075.1 Rhodanobacteraceae bacterium | reverse complement strand
CATCGCACAACCCAACATGCCGGCGAGTATCGCCAACTTGTTGCCTGTCCGCCGAATTGTGTGGTGCTCGGTCATTCTGCTCCTCTGCTGTCGTTATGTTATTTGGCCGACTTCAACTCTGCGTGTTCACTTACTTCTGCTTTGCCGAAGTCAAGTTTCTGCTGACGAGCTTCCATCTGGGTCAACTCATAACCTGTTCTTGCGAAGCCGGTGGTGAGTGGAACCTGAACGACCGGCGTCGTAACGCCTGCCATCTTCGGCTCTGACTGGGTGGAAGCTTGGACCGGAAAGCCCTTGGCTGCGATGAGTTCCATGGCGCGCCCAATTGGAATGCGGATGTTGCCGTCCGCTTTCGTGTAGTGCTCCAGG
The DNA here is from genome assembly GCA_043783075.1 of Rhodanobacteraceae bacterium. Classification (GTDB taxonomy): domain Bacteria; phylum Acidobacteriota; class Terriglobia; order Terriglobales; family Acidobacteriaceae; genus Edaphobacter. The sequence continues at coordinate 17,916 of JAYVZU010000171.1, read as the reverse complement.
AGTAAATCCTCCCGCGCGTGGAGGTCAGCGGTTGCCTGATTGCCATCGTCGATATCCAAACGGGGATTCGGGAAGGATGCCGTCATTTGCTGGAGTTCCTGCTGCTGAATGTCGGCGTTGCTCTTCAGGTCTTCACGCTTGCCATTGTTGGCGAGCGCCCCGGCGAACATGTTGTTTTTCTGGTGCCACTTGTCGGTCTTCCCGTCCATCTGCTCCAGGCCGGAGTTGATGACGCGACCCATCAGGAAGCAGAAGAAGAAGAAGATAATGACGAAGCCGAAGAGGCCACCCAGGAATACTACAATGCCGCTGGCATTTACGTCGGTCATCTCGTAACCGGCATCTTTGCTGTCTGCGTTGGTGTCTGAGGTGTCTACGACGACTCCGTCGGCTGGAGTTTGATAGTCGTCGGCGGGTTTATTCCTGTGATTAGTGGGCATGTTCGGGCTCCAGCATCTCCGCGAGGTGCGGATCGTTTGTGTTCACCAGCGGACGCTGCGCCAGTTGATAGAAGTAGAACCAGGCCCAGGCTGAGATCACTGCAAGTGGGACTGTGACGAATGCCAGGATACTGAGGTCTTCGCCTACGAAGTTGGAGGCTGCATCGTGGAAGTTAGGCTCGACTATCCAGAACATATCAATGCAACGGGCGACGAGCATGAAGCCAGCGAGCAGGGCGAGCCGCTTCTTGTCTCGCTTCAGGTTCCGCGAGAGCAGGAGGCAGAACGGAATTAACCAGTGGCAGAGGAAGTCAGCGGTGCAGATCACCCACCAGCCGCCACGGATGCGCGACAGGTACCAGGGAATTTCGTCGGGTACGTTGCCGGACCAGATGATGAGGAACTCCGCAAACGTCAGGTAGATGTTGAGCATGACGAACGCGAAGGCAAACTTGCCGAGGTCGTGCTGCTCGGTGGTGCGGAGCAGGGTCTTGAACGGCTCAACCTTGGAGAGGCTGATGGCAGTGAGGATACCGAGAGCGAGTACGGCGTAACCCTGACCGACGAGGAACTTGAGACCCCAGATCGACGAGTACCACGTCACATCGAGCGACATGATCCAGAGCAGGGCTGCATCGGTTAGGAGAACGACGTAGACGAAGATGCAGGGACCAGAGAGGTTCTCGAACTTGACGCGCCACTTGTCGTAGCTGCCGGGGGTGCCGGCTAGCGGGTCTGCATCACGCTCGATGGACCATTTGTTCAGCAGATAAGTAATCAGGCCGAGGACGCCGAAGATGACGAGCGTCTGAATAACGGCGCTGGTCGGGTTGAACATGATGTGCTTGGCGTTGGCGGTGAGCTGCTGCTCCTTGGTCATCACGCCAGCGGCGAAGGCTTTTGCCGTCTCGTCAGAGTTGGGGAATGCCCACCACTGATAGAGATGCTTCGCAAAGATGCCGATGGGGATAATCATCAGAAACACGAGTGGCAGGGTGCGCGTCATTGCCTCGAGTGGGCGACGGAGCACCATGCCCCACTTACCGCCGGAGACGTACTGCAGCATCAGCATCACAAGTCCGCCGCCCATGAACGAGAAGCAGATCATGAAGCCGACGAGGTATGCGCGCAGGATGTGGGCCTTTCCGAATGGAAGGGCGAGGAAGCCGAGGGTGATGACCGTCGAGATGACGAAGACGATCAGTGCCCGCGTGCGCCATGTCGCGAGAATCTCGGGAGAGCTCAACGACGCGGGAAGCGTGCGTGGGCCGTGGTGCCCGCCGTGTTGGCCCGTCTCGTGTTGTTCGTGTCCAGATGCCATGCTGTTCAAGCCTTAGAGAAGATCGATTTGGTGTACATCTGCTACTTGATTACTGCGCCGTTGGAACTGTTGCGGGGCTCTTAGCTGCGGGAGCCGGCATTTGCTTCGTCGGGATAACGTATGGCTCACCGCTTGGCGTTCCGGTAACTGCCGTTGGCGGGAGTGTCCATTCGGAGCCAAAACCCTCTGGCAGACCGACACTCTTCTCGACTTCAGAGAGTGGCTGAATGTGCTCTCCAGATGGAACGTCCGTTGACTCGGCATTCTGGCTTAGCTGGAGCGCCTTGATATACGCGGTGATAGCCCAACGGTCAGCCGGAGTGATCTGTGCCGAGTAGTCGGGCATGGCGCCATAGCCGTTGGTGATGACGTTGAAGAAGTGACCGAGGGGAGCAGCCTGCACACGAGCGGAGTGGAAGTTTGCTGCCTTCGAGTAGCCGCGCTGAATGATCATGCCCGCACCATTGCCGACGCGAGAGTGGCACGCCGAGCAATAAATGTTGTAGCGTTCCTGGCCGCGCTGCAAAACTTCCAGCGTGACGGGGAAGGGCATCGCGGTCCCTTCCTGACCGTTAACCATACCGGTATAGAAGTAGTTGTCTTCGTGGAATTGGCCACGGGCAACGGTATTTTCAACCTGCGGACGAACGGAGCGTCCGTCGGCGAAGAAGGTTGTGCCACGCTGCGGGTAGAACTTGGGCTGGTTGTGCATATCCTGGCGGCAACCTGCCAGAACTGCCACGCTTGCGAGTGACATGACCGCTGCGAATCGCTTCATACTCTTTACTGAGGCTTGCGAATTGAGTGCCTGTACCTGCATTAGTGGCCTACCTCCACCACGGAGACCGCGGGGAACTGCTCGAGGAACGCCCGGGTCTCGGTCAACGAGAACTTTGGATCGTGAGCCTCAAGACACAGAAAGAACTTGTCGGTCGTCGCGCCGTTGCGGAAGTTTGGCGCGTTGAAGACCGGGTGATAGAGCTGCGGCAGGCCGTTGAGACCAATCATGCCGAATGCGGCTGAAAGACCTGCGAACAAAATTGTCCACTCGTACGCAGGGATGATGAAGGCAGGCCAGCTCCATAGGGGACGACCGGCGATGTTCAGCGGATAGCCCCAGACGTTGACCCATGTTTCCATCAGGAAAGCCGTGGTGACGCCCATCAAACCGCCCAGTAGGCAAAGCAGCGGGACGCGGGTCTCGTGAAAGTGCAGCGCCTCTGCAGCTTCTTCGACCGGGTAGGGGGTGTAGCACTCCATCCGGCGGTAGCCTGCAGCACGGGCGGCTTCAGTGGCTTCGACCAGTTCGGTCGGGGTGTTGAACTCAGCTAAGAGCCCGTAGATTCCTTCGCGGGGTGGCATTAGCTGGCCTCCTGGCTGACGACTTCGGCGCTCTGGTGGCCCTTGCGGACCTTTGTTTGCGGAAGCATCATCTTGATTTCGGACATCGGGATCATCGGCAGGAAACGGATGAAGAGGAAGAACAGCAGGGTAAAGAGCCCCATCGTTCCGACGTAGATCATGTAATCCCACTTGGTCGCGCGGTAGGTTCCCCAGCTCGAAGGCAGGTAGTCGCGGTAGAGGCTGGTCACGACGATGACGAAGCGCTCAAACCACATACCGGTGTTGACGACGATCGAGATGAAGAACAGCCAGGAGACATTGACGCGGAGCTTGCGCGACCAGAGCGAGGTCAGCGGAATGACAATGTTGGTGGCGATGAGGATCCAGTATGCCCAGCCCATGGGGCCGAACATGCGGTTCCACATCATGAAGAACTCCCAGTGACTGGCCGAGAACCAGCTCATGAAGACTTCCATGCCGTAACCGTAGGCTACGATTCCGCCAGTTGCGAGCATGACCTTCGCCATATTGTCCAGGTGGCGAAGCGTGACTAGATCTTCCATGTGGTAGAACTTGCGGATCGGAATGGCCAGGGTGAGCACCATGGCGAATCCTGAGTAGACGGCTCCGGCGACGAAGTATGGCGGGAAGATCGTGGTATGCCAACCGGCCAGCGATGCCACGGCGAAGTCGAAGGAGATGACCGTGTGTACCGAGAGCACCAGAGGAGTGGAGAGGCCCGCGAGAAGCAGCGAAGCCGACTCGTACCGGATCCAGTGGCGGGTGGAGCCGCGCCAGCCGAGTGATAGAGCACCGTAGGCAGCCTTGGCGAAGGGCAAGGTAGCCCGATCGCGCAGGGTTCCGAAGTCAGGGATCATGCCGATGTACCAGAACACGATCGAGATGATCGCGTACGTGGATACGGCGAAGACGTCCCAGGCCAACGGCGAGCGGAACTGCGGCCAGACGTTCATCGTGTTCGGGTACGGGAACAGCCAGTAGGCAAGCCACGGGCGACCGACGTGGATGAGTGGGAAAGTTCCAGCACAGACCACGGCGAAGATCGTCATGGCTTCCGCGAAGCGGTTGATCGAGTTACGCCATGTCTGCTTGAAGAGCAGAAGAATTGCCGAGATCAGGGTTCCGGCGTGGCCGATACCGATCCACCAAACGAAGTTGATGATAGCGAAGCCCCAGGCACCGGGGATGGTGACACCCCAGATGCCGACGCCCTTGATGAATAGCCAGGTTACGCCGACAACGACGCCCATCGCGACGCCGGCACCGACGATCAGGCCAAAGAACCAGCCGAGCGGGGTGTTCGACGTCAGGACGATACCCGAGATTTTCTGCGTCACCGACTTGAAGTTATGACCGGGTGCGATGACTGCGTATTCGCCCGTTGCGGGGTCGAGATTCGGGTCCAAAGACGGGTCGTGGATGGGTCCTTTGGTAGCCATTGTTATGCCAGCTCCGGATTCGGGTTGATGACGCCAGCGGTATAAGTCGTCCGTGGCCGGAAGTTCAAGTCGGCAAGTACTGGGTAGTCGCGTTCCTGTTTCTTGGCGATTGCCACCTTGCTGGCCGGATCGTTGATGTTGCCGAAGGTGATAGCGCTGGTCGGGCAGGCCTGCTGGCATGCCGTAACGATTTCGCCGTCGCGGACTGCGCGATTTTCCTTGTCTGCCTGAATTTTCGCCACTTCGATGCGCTGGATACAGTAGCTGCACTTCTCCATGACGCCACGTGAACGGACGCTGACATCAGGATTACGCATGAACTTGAGGCTCTCGGTGTCGTAGTCCGAGTAGAGCAGGAAGTTGAACCGGCGAACCTTGTATGGGCAGTTGTTGGAGCAATAACGCGTACCCACGCAGCGGTTATAGACCATCGTGTTGATGCCTTCGGGCGTGTGGACCGTGGCGCCAACCGGGCAGACCTGCTCGCAACCTGCGTTTTCGCAGTGCTGGCAAGCCATCGGCTGGAAGTGCGCCTTGGGTGCAGAGAGGTCGCCTTCGAAGTAGGTATCGATGCGCAGCCACTGCATGTTGCGGCCAACCTTGACCTGTTCGCGACCGACGACCGGGATGTTGTTCTCGGCGTAGCAGCTTACGATGCAGGCGTTGCAGCCGACGCAGCTGTTGAGGTCGATCGACATGCCCCATGCGTTTTGTAGCTTCTGGCTGGAATCGTCCTTCTTGTCGTAGTTCCAGGCGAAGCCGAACATGCTGTCGTCTTTTTTCGGCGTCTCACCGATGACGCCGTAACCGACCTTATCGGTCAGTGTGCCCTTGGACTGTTCCGTACCTTCATGCGCGTAATCGGGCCGCTTCTTCGCCTCTTCCAGAGTGGCGTAGCGGATGATGGCGCGCTCCTGCGCTTCGTGGCCAGGCAAGGAGTAGGTACCCTTTGAGGCGTCAACCGGGTTCTGAAGGTCGTGCTGCGCTAAGGCTCCACGATGCTCGATGGAGTGGACTTTAGTTACGCAGAGATCGTAGGTGCCGCTGCCCTTTTTGATCTTCAGCCCGGAGGCCATTGTCGGCGCATCGCTGGTGCGGAGCGCGTAGGCATTAAAGCCGACACCCGAACCATTGACTCCTGCATCTGTGCGACCAAATCCGAGGTAGATGGTCGCCGCGTCGTCCGGGTGACCTGGAACGCCAAGGACCGGAGCGATAACCGTGCGACCGTTGAGTTCAAGCTCAACCGCGTCGTTTTCGGCGATGCCAAGCTTCTCCATGGTGGCGAGGCTAAGTAGCAGCGCGTTATCCCAGCTAAGGCTCGTGACCTGCTTTGGAAGCTCCTGCAGCCAGCCGACGTTCGCAAAGCGACCATCATAGATAGATGGGTCGGCCTTGAAGGCTATTTCAATTCCAGCGGAGGCAGCAGGTGCAGCCGGGAGTGTTCCAGACGGGGTGACCGACTTCGGCGTGAACGCGGTGTCTGCAACCCAACCATCGTGGAGCGCCTTGCGCCAGCCGGCTTGGATATCGCCCTTGATGTAGGTCTTGGCGTTGGTGACAACTGCGTCGTATGCGGTGGCCTGGGGATTATCGAGCAAGCCCTGCAGAACTTCATGGGCAGTAACGCCGCCGTAGAGGGGCTCGATCATCGGCTGGATGATCGAAATGGTGCCATCGTAGGCGCGGGCATCGGACCACGACTCTAGGTAATGAGCCTTGTTGATGTGCCAGGTGGCTTCGCGGCCCGTCTCGTCGATCATGTTGGCGAGGTGGGCGGTGACTCCAACCTTGTTGAATGCTGCCGGAAAGTTGAGATCGGCGGGCGCGTTGTAGACCGGATTGCCGCCGAGGATGACCAACCAGTCAACCTTGCCAGCGTTCATGTCGGCGACGAGGGACTTTAGTTCGGCAAACTGTTCCGTCGGCATCGGGTTGACTGTCTCGGTGTACACAACAGTTTTACCGGCTGCGCCGAGGGAGGCGTTGAGCTTGTGAGTGGCGAGATGAACGAGCATCGAAGCCTGTTCGCCGGCGATGACCACACACTTGCCGCCAGATGCCTTGAGATCCTTCGCGACCAGTTCGAGGAACTTGGCGGCTTCGGGATTCGAGAGGGTCGCCGTGGTTCCGTTCGCAAGAGCAGCAGCAAAGGCACCGATTTCGCTTGGCTTGAGAGCCAGGCGATGTTCCGCCTTGAACCCGGTAACCGTCGGCATGGACTCGACGACGTATAGCCGGTTCATGGGCTTGTTCGGCTCTTCGGCGTTGAAGCGATGACGCTCTGCGTAGGCAGCAGCCATCGGCAGGAAGCCGGGGTGTGAGATTCCACCGAGGAAGTCTGCGTCGAGCGAGAGGATAACGTCAGCCTCTTCGAGCTTGTACTGCGTATCGAGATAGCTACCGAACGCGGCTTTCGAGGCTGCGCGGGACGAATCCTGATTAATCGGATCGAATTGAATCAGCTTGGCGTTCGGATAGCCGGCCTGAACCGACTTCCACTGTGCTGCTATTGTGGGCGAGGTAATCGTCTCGCTCAGGAAGTAGATGCCGGTACCATCTGCTGATTTCTTGATGGCCTGGGCGAAGGCTTCCTGGAAGATGCCGAACTGTGAAGCCTGACCACGGAAGCGGACGCCGTGCGAACGGTCCGGATCGTACATCTCAAGCAGCGTGGCCTGAGTGAAGGCATCCGACTTACCCTTGGTCATAGGGTGTTCGGGGTTGCCCTCGATCTTGATGGGACGGAACGAGTCCGACTTGACGAGAACCGGAATCGCACCGGTCTGGAACGGAAACGCAGTCGCAAAGTACATCGGCTTGCCGAGAACGAGGTCTTCCGGCTGCTTGACGTACGGATAGATCGGCTCATCGGGCTGCTTGGTGCAACCTGCGAGGCCGGCGAGCGCGAGGGAAGCACCCATTACCTTGAGGAAACCACGGCGGGAGACTGCATCGACCCACTCACCCTGCATGGCCTGACGCGGAAATTCTTCCTGCATCATGGTGTTGAATTCGGGGGTGTCGGCGAGTTCGTTGAGGTTCTTCCAGTAGCGCCGTCCGGACTGGCCGGCCAGTTTCTCACGCACGGCATCGAGCGTGAGCTTGGGCGCGGGAGCCGGGGCGATGGAGGTCACCACCTGCGCCTGGGTATCGGCTTGTTCAGGATTCATCATGTTCGAAAGGTCGCTCATTCGGCTGGTCATTTCGGTGCTCATCGGTGACACACCTCGCAGCTCGACAGTTCATTCGCGGTACGGATGTGGTACTTGCTGGTGAGGTACTTGCCGAGGTCGGCCTGGGTGCTGAACTTTTGGTAGCCAGCCGGTATGACTGCCTCTTCCGAATTTGCCTGCGTGCAGCTTACGGCCTGGGCGGTCGGGGTGCGGTCGCCGTTCGGGCCGTAGTTGTTAGCAGCGCCACTCTTGGCAGTATCGGTGCAGAGAACCGGTTTGCCAGTCGACGGGCCAGCCCACGACATGTTGTAGATTTCGCTGGTCGGGCGGAGATTGACACCGGGATTGCGATGGCAGTTCAGGCACCACTCCATCTGGAGGGTATTTTCCTGATACATGAGCGGCATCTGGTCGACGCGGCCGTGGCAGCTGGCGCATCCGATGCCCTTATTCACGTGGATCTCATGATTGAAGTAGACGTAGTCGGGCAGGTCGTGGACGCGGATCCAATTGATGGAAGCGCCGGTTGCCCAGCTCTCGCGCACCGGCTTTAGCAGCTCGGCGTTGGTCCATATCTGCGCGTGGCAGTTGATACAGGTCTTGGTGGGGGGGATACCGGCGTAGCTCGACTTCTCCACCGACGTGTGACAGTACTGGCACTGCAGGCCCAGACCCTCGACGTGATGTTTGTGGCTAAACGGAACCGGCTGGTCTGGCCGCTGCCCCTGCCGCGTCACCCAAGGGGAACGCTGTAGTGAATTCAGCCCAACGCCGAGCGCGATGACGATCAGGCCGGTGAGCACCAGGCTCGCCCGGGCCAACGCGTTCGAACTGCGGTCAAAAACTTGCGCCATGAGATGCTTCCTGCTTCCTCTGCGTCAAATCCTCAGTCTACTTTCGTAGATCCGAGCCGTACTGCTTCAAACTGCCGTACAAGGTTGCAGACTCTTACACTGTTTGGCAAATTGCGTAACTCAGCGAGCGTCTGTCTGGTTCGTAATCCGTAGAACCCGATGCTGCCAGGAACTACGGCTGTTAGAAATCATCCTAAGAACTTCAAATATAACAGCCGAGGCTCACTTCTTTGGGGGGTGTAGGTGATGGGGTGGCTATTTTTTATCCGTATCATTCGATTATCGAATCCGCTATGCCACCCCTGCACAAGATGTCGTGCATCCACGGGTGACAGCCACTAAAGTAACCCCGTACCAAAATCGCCATCAAGTCGATATTCGTTCGCAATTGACGTGGCGAATTGTTCACCCTTCACAATTCACCGGACTTCCCTGGTAACCACGGGATAGACTGATTTCCCACGCTATGCCACGTCCTCTGACACGTCCTCGCGCCCCCCGATACGACCATGCCGCCGCCGTCGCGGAGCTATCTGCCGCCGACCCCAAACTGCGTCGCCTGATCGAACGCGCCGGCCTCTTCACCATGAAGCTGGCGACCTCCCAGTCGCCGTTTGAAGCCCTGCTGGAGTCGATCATTTACCAGCAATTACACGGAAAAGCAGCCGCAACCATCCACGGGCGGCTGTTGGCGAGCTTCGACGAGGCGTGCCTGCTGGAGGGCCTGACCCACCCCAGCGCACAGCATCTGCTGGATTGTCCGAACGAGCAGTTGCGGCAGGCGGGGCTCTCCCATAACAAGGCTCTGGCGGTCCGGGATCTGGCGGCGAAGACGCTGGATGGAACGGTTCCGACGCTGGCGAGGATTCGGCCTATGTCCGACGAGCAGATTGTCGAACACCTCACTAAGGTTCGCGGCATTGGACGGTGGACGGTGGAGATGTTTCTGATCTTCCGGATGGGCCGGCCGGATGTGCTGCCCACCAATGATTACGGGGTGCGGAAGGGGTTTGCGCTGACCTTTGGCAAGCTGAAGCCGACCGACAAGGTGACACCCGCCGACCTGCCGAAGCCATCCGAGATGGAGGCGAGGGCGAAGAAGTGGCGGCCTTGGTGCTCGGTGGCTAGTTGGTATTTGTGGCGAGCCTGCGATCTGGCCACGGTCGACAAGCAGAAGTAAGCCCCTAGGCTTCACGGTACTTCCGTACCGGGGATTGGGATTCTGCCTAAAGAGATGTTCCGAAGACGACGAAAGAGTACGCAAGGGCGCGGGGTCAAGACTCCGCAAGCTGCTAAACCGTCCCTGAAAGGACTCTTTCGTGACCCTCCGCACATTGATTTTTCGTATCCTTGCCGCTCTTCCGCTTCCGCTCCTCCTTGCGGGCTGCTCGCTGAACTCGGCTATATCCTCTTTACCGGCCATTGGGCTTAGTCTGCACGGCAACGTGCATGGCGGCCAGCAGGCGATTAGTGGGGCCCATGTGTACCTACTGGCGGCTAACGCTACGGCTTATGGCAATTCTTCGATCTCCTTGTTGAACAGCGGCGTTACTGGCTTTTCCGATCGTGTTGGCGCGTATGTACTGACCGGAACCGACGGCAGCTGGGATATCTCCAGCTCCTACACCTGCACCCCGAACACCCAGGTCTATCTGTATGCGCTGGGCGGCGATCCCGGCGCTGGAGCGAACTCTGCTTCCGGACTGATGGCCGTTTTGGGGAGCTGCCCGAACAGCGGTACGTTCGCTACCGCGGTGCCCTTTGTGTCGATCAACGAGGTCACGACGGTCGCGGCAGCGTATGCGATGTCTGGCTTCGCGGTCGATGCGACGCATGTGGCTAGCTCCGGCTCGGCCTTGGCCTTGACGGGTATCGCCAACGCATTTGCGAATGCAGGGAACCTTGTAGACGTGGCGAGCGGCTCTGCGCGGGGGTCGACTCCGAACGGCAACGGCGTGGTTCCGGCGGCTCAGATCAATCTGCTGGCAAACATCGCGGCGGAGTGTATCAATTCGACTGGGCCAAGCTCTGGCCCCTGTGCGGCCTTGTTGGGCGCAGCCACTTCGGATGGAACGGTGAGCGGCACCGCACCCAGTGACACGGCGTCTGCACTGATCAATATTGCGCACAACCCGGGTGCTAACGTGGCGGCGCTGTTCAACCTGCCGTCTCCGGCAGCGCCGTTTGCTCCTACGCCAGCGACCCAGCCGAACGACTTTACCTTGTCGGTGCAGTTTACCGGCGCCAGCATGCACGCACCCACCAGCATTGCGTTCGATGCTTCGGGCAACGCGTGGGTGACAAATCATAATTCCGACACGATTACGGTGATGTCAAGCCTTGGAGTTCCGGTCTCGGGTTCGCCGTTCTCCAAGAATGGCGTCAGTGTACCGACGCAGGTGGCGATCGACACGCAGGGTCACGCGTGGATCGCAAATAGCGGCAGTTCCACCATTTCAGAGTTCGACAATGCCGGAAGCGCAGTCAGCGGATTTCCGTTCAGCCTGACCAGTACCGACACCGGTGGCTCCCTCGCGATCGGCGCGACCGGCGATGTATGGGTCGCGAGCCCGGCGACCAACGACGTCACGAGGCTGGCCAGCGGTGGAGGCTCTTCGCTCATCACCGGAAACGGAATCGCTTCGCCGTTCGGCATTTCGATCGATCAGACCGGCAACGCGTGGATTGCGAACCTCGGCGCAAACTCAATCACGGTTCTGGACCACACCGGAACCCCGCTGGTGAACTCACCGATCAGCGGAAACGGTTTGGACCAGCCGGTCGCGGTTTCGATTGACGGCGCGGGCAACGCGTGGATCGCCAACCTGCGGGGCAACTCCCTGACGGTGCTCGATCACACTGGCGCTCCAATTACCGGGTCGCCATTTTCCGGCGGTGGGATTTCGGTCCCTATCAGCACGGCTTTTGATGGTGCGGGCAATGTCTGGGTGGCGAATTCCGCAGGAAACGGTGTGACAGAGTTGACCAGCACTGGAAGGCCGGTGACAGGTTCCCCGTTTGTCGCCGCCAGCCTCTCCAGCGCCTACTTCGTTGCCGTCGACGGAGCGGGTAGTGTCTGGATTGCGAATCAGAGTGGCGACAGCCTGACCGAGATCATCGGATCGGCGGTACCGGCGGTAACTCCGATTGCTGCAGCGTTGACGAGCGGCACCATCGGCGTGCGTCCGTAGACTAAGTTTTTCAACCGACTTGCCCGGAACCAGCTCCCCTGGTTTCGGGCATTTCTTCGTCTACACCTTGGCAAGCCGACAAAGATTTATTCGGAGTTTAGCGAACCTTCTGAGCAAAAGCGCATCTCAACGTGATAGTAGCCCCATTTCCACTTCCCGGGACTAAACTTGAGGATCTCTATGCGCTTTCGCTTTGCAACATACTCTCTTTGTGTTTCCGCCGCGATCTGTTCCTCGCTACTTACGGGCTGTGCCGTCACCCAGGCCGATTCCATTGCAACGGCAACCGGCTTGAAAGTACGGGGCAGTGTCCACGGTGGGCAGCAGCCAGTCGTTGGCGCCCATGTGTATTTGTTTGCAGCCAATACGACGGGCTACGGAAACCCTGCCGTCTCGCTGCTGGTTCCGACCTCGACCGGCTTGGCCGACTCTGTGGGCGGCTATGTGCTGACGGCTGCCGACGGAAGTTTCACGCTGAACGGCGAGTACTCCTGCACCCCTACTACGCAGGTTTATGTCTACGCTCTCGGCGGAAACCCAGGTGCGGGCGTCAATTCGGCGGCTGGCTTCCTTGCGGCTTTGGGGCAGTGCCCGTCCTCCGGCAGTTTGGCCAGCAGCACGCCGTTCATCTATCTCAATGAGGTTTCAACCGTCGCGACAGCCTATGCCATGGCAGGCTACGCTGTTGACGCGACCCACGTCTCCTCATCCGGCACTGCGTTGGCGCAGGCTGGCATTGCCAATGCATTTGCCAACGAGAACAGCCTTATCAACGGCACGACCGGCGTAGCGTTCACCAAGACTCCGGCTGGAAACGGTACCGTTCCACAGGCAAGAATTAATACCCTGGCGAACATCCTCGCCTCGTGTGTGAACTCGACCGGCCCCGGCTCCGCGACTTGCACATCGCTTTTTGCGAATGCGAAATCCAAGGGATCTACCGGGACGACTGCCACCGATACCGCAACGGCTGCGATCAATCTGGCACATAATCCCGGCGCCAACGTCGCCACGCTGTTTGCATTGACAACCCCTAGCCCGGCCTTTTCGCCCGCCCTGACCACCGTACCGAATGACTTTACGATCGGGATCGACTTCTCCGGTGCTGGCACTACCGGCTCAGGGCTCAACGGTGCGTACGCCATTGCTATCGACGCGCACGGCGATGCGTGGTTTGCCAACGTCAACAACAGCTCCATCTCGAAGCTCTCGGCGAATGGCGATCCGCAATCGCCACCTACTGGTTTCACCGCCGGCAATCAAGCGATCCCGACGGGCATTGCCATCGATCTCTCGGAGAACGCATGGGTTTCCGATTCGGCGAGCAATGTACTGACGGAGTACAACTTCGTCGGCGCGCCGATCTCCCCGGTGACTGGCTTCGGCGGCGGCGGTTTGGCCTCCCCCCAGGGCATTGCGATTGACGGTACAGGCAACGAGTGGGTAGTGAACTTTGCCACCAACAAAAACAGCCTCAGCAAGTTCAACAGTGCAGGAGCCGCTGTGTCACCGGCAACGGGGTTTGTTGGCGGTGGTATCTCGGGACCGACGTCGCTTGCGATCGATGGCTCTGGCAACATCTGGGTCGCGAACGAGACTCCTGCACCGGGTTCGCTCTCGAAATTCTCCAACGCCGGTGTACCGATCAGCACGGTAACTGGATATACCGGTGGTGGCATCAATGATCCATTCGCCGTTGCGATTGACGCGTCGGGTAATGTCTGGGTCGCGAATTACGGCGGAAACAGCATTTCGGAGTTCAACAGTGCCGGCACGCCAATCTCTCCGTCGGCAGGTTTTGTCGGTGGCGGATTGAATCACCCGTACTCGATCACAGTCGACGGTGGCGGAAATATCTGGGCCGTGAATAACGGCAATAGCAGCGTGTCGGTGTTCACCAGTGCGGGCGTTCCAATTTCTCCCTCCACTGGCTACACCGGCGGCACGCTGCTTGGCCCGGACGCCATCGCCGTCGACGGTGCGGGGGACGTTTGGATCGCAAACACCGGAAGCAGCTCCAATGCAGCCGTTACTGAGCTGATCGGCGCGTCAGTACCCTCTGCCCGGCCACTCGCCATCAATGTAAAAAATGGCGTGATTGGGACCCGACCGTAAGCCTGCTGGATTCGCAACGAATGTTTTGACCTCGCACCATGGATAGCCCGAAACCCGATACAGGGTTTCGGGCTATCTTTTTTTTCGTAGCTCAAGCGATGGTTCGCTGTGTGTAACAGCTATCTGGCTCGGAAGATTGCTGGAGCAAGAAATCTCTGAAGAGTCACCTAATAGTGCTATTACCGCTCAGGGTTACCCTCGTTATTCTTCGATGAGGACAGTACGCGTCCACTCTATGCTTGAGCCATAACACTCAGAGGGGTACCTGCCGCAAGGCTGAGTGACTCCCTGGAGGCCATTGTGCGTATCCGGTACGAAATTTTTGCTCTTCTGTTTCCCGCTGCCATGACTGGTTGTGCCGTGATCCCGACGGCGACTTCCTCATCCGTGACTGCTGTCTCGATTCAAGGCTCAGTACGCGGCGGCAACACGCCTGTGGGCGGCGCCAGGATCTATCTGCTTGCTGCAAATACCACCGGTTATGGTCAGCCCTCGGTCTCGTTGCTGCCGGGTAGCTCAACGATTTCCTCCGACTCCGTTGGCGGCTACGTCATGTCGGACTCCTCCGGCCACTTCAGCATCCTGTCGGGCTTCACCTGCTCCTCAACCACCCAGGTTTACCTCTACGCCATGGGCGGCAATGCCGGTACAGGCACAAACTCGGCTGCCGGAATGCTTGCGGCGCTTGGCACCTGCCCCTCATACAGCGATGCCGCTCCTCTGAACTACGCCATCAACGAGATTTCTACGGTTGCGACAGCCTATGCCATCGCAGGATTTGCGACCGACGCCACGCACGTGTCGTCATCCGGTACGCCGCTCGCCGTCACGGACATGGCGAATGCGTTTGCGAATGCAGCGAACCTGTACTCGCCGTTGACTGCGACGACCATTGAGGTAACGCCGAAGGGCAACGGAACCGTCCCCAGCCGGATGATCAATACGCTGGCCAATATTCTGGCGAGCTGCATTCAGTCTGCCGGACCCACTTCCAAACCCTGCTCCACGCTATTTGCCAACGCGACGAGCCTGAACAGTACTCCGGCGACCGATACTGTCTCCGCAATCCTCAACATCGCGCACAAGCCCGGTGCGAATGTGCCGACTCTGTTCAGTCTGGCGGCACCAAATTCGCCGTTCGGACCTGCGACACCAATCACGCCGAACGACTTTACGCTTGGAATCAACTTCACCGGGGCCGGCCTGAACGGGCCGTACGCAGCCGCGATCGACGCGGAAGGCAACGCGTGGTTTGCCAACCTGGGGAACAACGCGATCTCGAAGTTGAGCCCAATGGGAGTCCCACTGACGACCGCGCAGGGCAATACCAACGGCACACCGATCGGGCCAGTCGGTATCGCAATCGACCTATCCGGCAACCCGTGGATCGTCAACGCGATCACCAATAGTTTGACGAAGTACCAGACCTCCGGTGCGCTCTTGTCTCCGGCATCTGGATACTCCGGCGGTGGACTTGCCGTCCCGCAGGCAATCGCAACCGATGCTCTGGGTAACGTCTGGGTCGCGAACTACTTAAGTTCAGTCAGTAAATTCTCGAACGGCGGAACGCCAATCTCATCCTCGACCGGCTATGCGGGCGGTGGAATCCTTGGCCCGGTCGCCATTGCCATCGACGCGTCCGGTGCAGCGTGGGTGACCAATACCGCGGGCTCCCCAAATAGCGTCACGAAATTGACAAGCGCGGGGCAGGCCATCTCGCCACTGAATGGATTTACGGGCGGCGGGATTCAGCACCCGTTCAGCATCGCGATCGACAGCGGCGGTAATGCGTGGATCGGGAACTTCGGCGTCAATACCCTGTCGAAGCTCAACTCGGACGGCGTACCGATTTCGCCCTCGACAGGCTTTACCGGCGGTGGACTTAGCCTGCCGTTCAGTATCGCGATTGACGGCGGCGGTAACGCCTGGGTCGCTAACGCAGGTCTGTTTAGCGTGTCCGAGTTCAACAGGAGCGGACTTCCGGTATCGCCAGACACCGGCTTTCAGGGCGGACTGATCAACGGACCTCAGGCCATCGCCGTAGATGGATCAGGCAATGTGTGGATCGCGAACTCGGACGACATCTCCGTCACAGAGTTTGTCGGTGCCTCAGTCCCGGTCGTAACACCGATTGCAGCCGGAGTGAAGTACAACATGCTGGGGTCGCGGCCGTAAGCGAGTTCGACATAGCCGCAAGACGCCGGGCGATGTGCCTCGCTCTCGCCGGAATGACGATATTGTGTGGATTAGTTTGGCGGCTGGTCCCCTGGGGATTGCCGCCAATCTGGTTTAAGTACGGCGGGTCCGCTCTGTGGGCGGCGATGGTGTACTGGATCTGTGCGGCCATCCTGCCGAACTGGCGACCAGCAAAGTTGGCCGTGGCAGCCTGCGGAGTCGCAGCAATTGTCGAGCTATCGCGTCTGCTTCACACGCCAGCGATGGACGCGTTTCGGATTACGCTGGCCGGGAAGTTGCTGCTTGGACGGTACTTCTCGATAAGGGATATCGTGGCGTATTGGCTGGCAATTGCGGTGGTGGCAGCGCTGGATTGCGCCGGAAGTCAGTCTACCGGGAGGCGCTGATCGGGGCTGCGGTACGCATCACCCAGACGGTCCATTGTTCCTCGTTGATCTCACCCGCCGCAGCGCTCTTGACCCTTGCGGTCTCGTCCTCTTCGGAACACATCAACTGGAAGCCATTGGCATCCAAAAACGCTGTCATCGCAGCAAAGCCAACCCTTTTATTTCCGTCGATGAAGGCGGGATTCTTGATTAGGCCCCAAGCCAAAGATGCCGCCACCTCTGGTACCGAAGAATCAGGATCGTAGGTGGCTTTGTTTTGAGCGCGGGCAACCGCACTCTCGAGGAGGCCGCGATCCCTTAGGCCGTTCGATCCTCCGAAACGTTCAATCATGCGGCGATGAAGCGCTTCTACTGCCTCGACAATCGGAAATATCACGGTTACTTCGCCAGTTCGCGATATGTATTAAGGTGCAAATGCTCGGTGCGCTGGTAGGCATCTAGCATCTCCTCAACCGTCATATTCCGGTGTTCAGTGCCTACTGGCTCGGCTACTGGGAGCAGCTCCACCGGAGCGCCCGGTTTCAGATGCAGAGCCTCCATTGCTTCGATCGGCACCACGATTCGATATTCGCCTTCAACGTGTTGGATGCGCATCACCATTTCTTTATGCTACGCCTCAAGATTCACCAACTATATTCAGGAATCGACAAATCCCCACGCAGCGATGCTCTCATCCGTTAGCATCGAATTGACTACTTATGGCGAAAGTACAACTCTCTCGAATCCGCAAAGCATACGTGCCCCAGGGCTCCCCCGCACCCGCAAACCGGTTTGTCTGTGTGCACGGACACTTCTACCAGCCGCCGCGCGAAAATCCGTGGCTGGAGACAGTGGAAGTGCAGGAATCGGCCGCGCCCTACCACGACTGGAACGACCGCATTACCGCCGAGTGCTATGCACCAAATGGCGCATCGCGAATCCAGAATCGCCAGAACGAAATTGTTCGGATTCTAAATAACTACGCGCGCATGAGCTTCAACTTTGGCCCCACCCTGTTGAGCTGGCTGTGCGATAAAGCACCGCGTGCCTACCGCATGATTCTCGACGCCGACAAGGCCTCCGCAGCGCGGTTTGGCGGCCACGGTTCGGCTGTCGCACAGGTGTACAACCACATCATCATGCCGCTCGCCAACACACGCGACGCGGTGACGCAGATTCGCTGGGGCATTGCCGACTTTGAGCATCGCTTTGGCCGCAAGCCTGAAGGCATGTGGCTCGCCGAGACCGCCGTAAATCGCCACGTGCTGGACCTGATGGCGCAGGAAGGCATCCTCTACACGATCCTGGCACCGAACCAGTGCGCGCGCGTGCGCTCCATATCCCGACCCAACGACGGCTGGACCGAGACCCCCGGCGCCGAAGTCGACCCGACCCAACCCTATCTGGTCCAGCTCGACGAAGGCCGAACCATCTCCGTATTCTTCTACGACGGA
>JAYVZU010000170.1:0-6090 GCA_043783075.1 Rhodanobacteraceae bacterium | reverse complement strand
GACTACGTTTGCAGCTCAGCCTTCGGCGATCAATGTTGGTGGTGTAACGATACTGACGGCGACCGTGTCCCCGGTTAATGTAACTGGAACGGTTACGTTCAGAGACGGTGGTGCGATTCTGGGGACGGCGAATATTAGTGCGGGATCTGCTTCGCTGAGTGTGTCTACGCTGAAGGTTGGGACGCATAACATTACTGCGACTTACTCGGGTGATAACAATAATGGGACGTCGACGAGTGCGGGGGTAGTTGTAACGGTTTCGACGATTCCGACTACTACATTGATTTCAGCGCCGGCGACAGTTAGCTTTGGGTCGACGGCACTGATTACGGTTACGGTTGCGCCGGCGGCGGCGACGGGTACGGTGACGTTCAAGGACGGGATTGTTACGTTGGGAACGAGTGTGGTTTCTGGCGGAGTGGCTACGTTTACGGCTTCTCTGGCGGTGGGTAGTCATCCGGTTTCGGCGAGTTACTCGGGCGATGCGACTTATGCGGCTTCGACGAGTGTGGCGAGCACGGTGACGGTTCTGGGAGTTTCGACTACTACTACGCTGGGAATTTCGGCGGGGTCGGTGATTGGTGGGGGATCGGTTACTCTGACGGGGACAGTGGCTTCTGCTGCGGGCGCGCCAGGGACTGGGACGGTTACGTTTTTGAATGGGACGGCTACCCTGGGGACGGCAGCGGTGACCAATGGCGTGGCGACGTTTACGCTGACCAATTTGACGGTGGGGGCGTATAGCATTACGGCTTCGTTCGGTGCTAGTGGGAACTATGCGGGGTCGGTTTCTTCGGCGGCCTTGCTTACGGTGGTGGCTCCGGTGACGCTGTCGCTTAGCCCGGCTAGTTTGTCGCTGGCGGCGGGGCAGTCGGGGACGTCTACGCTGACTGTTATGCCGGGCGGTGGGTTTACTGGGACGGTTGCGCTGGGCTGCTCCAGCCCCGTGGCTTATGTGACCTGCACGGTGACTTCGCCGGTGACGATTTCGGGGACTACGGTTGGGACGGCGATTGTTTCGATCAACGTGGCTGCTACGTATGGGTCGCTGCGGATTCCGGAGATTGGGCCGGAGCGGGGTCCGAGTGTGGCGGTGCTGGCTTCGGTGCTGCCGTTTGGGGCGCTGCTTTTGCTGCCTCTGGTTTGGCGGCGGAGACGGGTTGGGTTGCGGTTGATTGCGGTGTTGGTCGCAGCGGCGGGGATGTCGCTGGTGGTGACGGGTTGTGCGGGGTCGGGCGGGATTACGCCGCATCTTCCGCCGGCTGGTTCGCAGACGGTTACGATTACGGCTACGGCGAATGGGGCTGTGGTTTCGACGGGGCTGACGGTGGTGGTGACGAACTAGAGGTGATTGGAGGTCGGATTCGTTGCAGGGATCAGCCGCTCCTTTAGGGGGTGTGGCGGGGTACTATACAGGTGTTGCAATCAGCTGTAATTTGGCATCTGAGTTGTAAGAGTTTAAGGGGTCACCTGCATGGAATTTCATATCTCC
This sequence comes from Rhodanobacteraceae bacterium, assembly GCA_043783075.1. Classification (GTDB taxonomy): domain Bacteria; phylum Acidobacteriota; class Terriglobia; order Terriglobales; family Acidobacteriaceae; genus Edaphobacter. The sequence continues at coordinate 4,598 of JAYVZU010000170.1, read as the reverse complement.
CGCGCTGTTCGCGACCGACTCAATCTGGATGAGTTGTTGTTCGGTTATAGCGGCAATGTTGTGTTTGGTAATGTTGCTGCGAGCCGTAAGCTGGCGCAGAAGATGAACGAGGCTCGGGGAGCGGATGCTGATCCGGCAGGGTTTGTGAATGCGGGCGCGCTGTTTGCGATGGGGCTGATTGATGAGCTGAATCATGCGCTGGTGGCGCGGTATCGGACGGAGATTGACCCTTCGGTGCTGGCGGAGGCGGTGCGCTGGTTTGTCGCGCAGGCTAATCCGGTGCAGGTAGAGAAGTTGCTGCTGGAGTTTGCGGACCAGTTTCCGAATGTGGCGGTGTATCGCGGGGAGATTACTGCGGCGGAGTGGCTGAAGGGGACTACAGCCGGACTGTCAAATCGGGAGGCTGCGCTGGAGGAGCTTTTGCTGCTCTGGGTGGCGAATATCAACCCGGCGTTTAAGCCGTTTCGGGAGCTGTTTGAAGATCAGGGGCTGAAGCAGACGACGATCTATCAGCGGGTGACGGCCACGTTTCCGAGCTACTTCAAGACTCGGCCTCCGTTTGCGGAGAAGATCGGAAGCTTGTTCGATGCGCTGCGGGGACCGATGCTGGCTTCGCCGGATTCTCTGACGGGGCAGCTGGACTTTATTCGTGAGCATTGGGCGGAGCATCTGGGCGAGGATCTGCGGCGGGTTTTGCTGGCGATCGATGTGCTGCGGGAAGAGGATATTGCGATCTGGATGCGGTTCAATCCGCCGGGGCCGGACCAGTATCGGCATGGTGCGCCGACGTTTGGCAGCCAGGGATTCGAGGGCGATGAGTATGTCGGGTTCGATCAGGACTTTATGATTGGGCCGGATGGCCAGCGGGTCCGGCGGTATGCCGAGGGGTATCAGGCGCCGCTGGAAGAGTACGAGAATTTCAGCGCGGATCAGGCGTGGATGCCGAATGTTGTGCTGATGGCGAAGAGCACGTATGTGTGGCTGGAGCAGCTTTCGAAGAAGTATCTGCGGCACATTCACCGGCTGGACCAGATTCCGGATGAAGAGCTGCAGTTGCTGGCGAAGCGCGGGATTACGGGGCTCTGGCTGATTGGGCTTTGGGAGCGAAGCAGCGCGTCGCAGACGATCAAACGGTTGCGCGGGCATGGCGATGCGGTGGCATCGGCGTACTCGCTGAAGGGATACCAGATTGCGCAGGACCTAGGCGGCGATGCGGGTTACGAGACGCTGAAGCACCGGGCGGCGGCGGCTGGGTTGCGGCTGGCGAGCGATATGGTCCCGAACCATATGGGCATCGACTCGGATTGGGTGATTGAGCATCCGGATTGGTTTTTGTCGCGGTGGGAGAGCCCGTTTCCGGTATATACGTTCAACGGGCCGGACTTGTCGAGCGACAGCCGGGTTGAGATCAAGATTGAGGACCATTATTACGACCAGACGGATGCGGCGGTGGCGTTCCGGGTGCGGCACCACTACGACGGCAAGACGCGCTACATGTACCACGGCAACGATGGGACTACGTTTGCGTGGAACGATACGGCTCAGCTGGATTACTCGAAGGCTGATGTTCGGGAGCATGTGATTCAGACGATTCTGCATGTGGCCCGGCTGTTCCCGATTATCCGGTTCGATGCGGCGATGGTGTTGGCGAAGCGGCATGTGCAGCGGCTTTGGTTTCCACTGCCGGGCGCGGGCGGGTCGATTCCGTCGCGGGCTGAGGATGCGATTTCGCAGAAAGAGTTTGATGCGTTGATGCCGAACGAGTTCTGGCGTGAGGTGGTGGATCGGGTGGCTGTGGAAGTGCCTGGGACGCTGCTGTTGGCGGAGGCCTTCTGGATGCTGGAGGGGTACTTCGTTCGAACGCTGGGGATGCACCGCGTCTACAACAGCGCTTTTATGAATATGCTGCGGGACGAGGAGAATGCGAAGTATCGGAGCTATTTGAAGAAGACGATTGAGTTTGACCCGGACATTCTGAAGCGGTACGTCAACTTTATGAGCAACCCGGATGAGCGGACGACGATCGACCAGTTTGGCGATGGGGATAAGTGTTTTGGGGTTGCGACGCTGATGGCTACACTGCCGGGTCTGCCGATGTTTGGGCACGGGCAGATTGAGGGCTTTGGTGAGCGGTATGGCATGGAGTTCAAGCAGGCGAAGATGCAGGAAGAGCCGAAGGACTTTCTGGTTGCTCGGCATCAGGCAGAGATTGCTCCGCTGCTGAAGAACCGGCGGATCTTTGCGGAGAGCGAAAACTTTACTCTGTACGACTTCTGGAACGACCACGGGGCCGTCGACGAGAACGTGTTTGCGTACTCGAACCGGCTGGGGCATGAGCGGTCGATCGTGGTCTATAACAACCGCTACGAGAGCACGCGCGGGTCGATTCATATTTCGGCGGCGTCGATGGACAAGGGAAGCGGGACGCTGAAGCAGAGGAGTTTGGCGCAGGGGTTGGGGCTGCCGATGGATGGGCAGGTGGTGCTGGCGTATCGGGATTCGACGTCGGGGCTGGAGTATCTGCGGCGGGCGATGGACTTTTACTGGCATGGGATGAATCTGCAACTGCGGGGCTACCAAACTGTGGTGTTGCTGGATTGGCGCGAGCTGAGATCGTCGGCGGAGTATCCGTGGGATTGGCTTTGCGAGGATCTGAATGGGGCCGGGGTTCCGAACCTGGATAGCGCTTTGGCGATGCTGCGTCTGCGGCCGCTGCACAGCAGCTTGCAGGCGATGTTGAGCGAGGGGAACTGCGCGGTGCTGGCGGAGATTGCTACGGGGTTGGCCGCGCCTGCTAAGGTTGTGGAGCCACTGGAGCCCGTGGCTGAGCGGGAGGAGGCTGAGGCGGTTGTCGAGGATGCTGGGCTGACTTCGGAGTTGGTGGTTGAGGCGGAACCGGCGGTGCTGGAGCCGCGGCTGGATGGCTTGGTGAATCAGGCTCGGCTGGTGTTTGTGCGGACGGTCGAGAATATGCGGGCGATCGGGATTGGCGGCCCGCATCTGACGGTGAAGACGGCGTTCGATGCGGCGGCGTTGCGGATGAGTCTGTTGGCGGCGGCGCACCTTCCGGCGATGCAGGGGACGGAGCAGGTGGCTTGGCCGGAGATGACGCTGAAGTTTCTGCCGGCCATTGGGCCGGACTGGGCGATGCAGCAGGCGTGGGGACCGGTGTTGGCCTGGCTGGTTTTGCGGGCGCTGCCTTCGGAGGCGACTTGCCCGGTGCTGTTCGACCAGCTACTAATGCGGGCGGCGCTGGCGGAGAGCTTCCGGGTGCTGGGGATTCACGGAGACGATGTTTGGCGGGCGGCGGCACGGGTTCGGATATTGATTGCGTTCCCGGAAGATGCCGCGAAGACGATTGCTTCGGATGCGTTCTGGGCAGACCCGGATGTTCGTTGGCTTACGGGCGCGAATGGTGCGGATGGGGAGACGTGGTTCAACAAGGAACAGTTTGAAGAGATGGTGGGGTGGATGCAGGTTCCGGCGTTGATTGCGGGGGAGGCGGTGGAGGTTGAATCGGCGTGTGTGAAGGCAGAGGCGGCGGAATATAATTTGGCGTTGTTTTTGGAGTTGAGCCGGGTGAAGGTGGAGAGTAAGGGGTAGGGTTGGGGCGGAAGAGCGCCCGGGGCTAAAGCCCCTCCCTTCCACCGAAAGGCATTAGGCGGGGTTGGCGGGGCATGCGAATGCTCCGGCGGAGGTTCGCAGGTCGCGACGATTCATATCCATGGGGTCGATCTCCAGAGGTCAGCGGTTTCGTGCAACATTATTCTTTGGGCAGCCTGCGGGGAGCGGCATTCCGTTGCGGGAATTTTGAGTGCGGAGGGTTTGGACGCTCCAGAGTGTGGGGTGGGGCCGGGGTCGCCGCGGGTTCCGGCGCTGGTGGCGTCGAGGAGGTTTTTGAGAGGGTCGGTGGGTTTGGAGGATTGCTGGTCGACTCCTCGGGAGAATACGCTCTTGAACTCGAGGGCGGAGGGGTTTTGGAGGCGGGTGGAGGTGGTGAGGAGGAGGTAGGTGTCGGTGCCGAAGGGGGGGCAGACGGGGAAGGGATCGCCGGCGAGCTTGATGCGTTCGAGGCGGCCTTTTTTCGGTGGGGATGCTGGTGAGGCGGACGGCGTCGTAGGGCCAGACGAGGGTGCCTTCGCCCTGGCAGTTGATGCCGAGGACGTAGACCCAGCGGGTGGTGGGGTCGGCGTCGGGGCTACCGGTGAAGACGAGGTCGTAGAGGTCGGGGAAGGATTTTCGCCGTCGGCGATGTCGCGGTTGGCGGCGTTGGCGTGGAGGACGAGCTTGTCGGGGTAGTCGGAACGATTGCTGAGGGGGGGAGGATTCGAGCTGCAGCCAACCGTTGAGGCGGGCGAGTTGGCGGGCGGAGTCGTTGAGGGAGGCGGGGTCGGGGGCCCAGTTGGTGCGGAGCGGGTAGGTTGAAGTGGGGGAGCAGCCGGGGCTTTCTTTAGAGGTTTTGGCTTCGGTGTCGAGGTCTCCGCGATGGAACCAGGCGTATTGGATTGTGTTGGGGGTGGGGGTTCCGGCTAGGACGTAGGTGGCCTGGGAGTGGTTGGGGGTTAGGCGAGCGGAGGTGTCGGAGTTGAGGAGGGAGG
>JAYVZU010000169.1:0-6130 GCA_043783075.1 Rhodanobacteraceae bacterium | reverse complement strand
GTGAAGAGCCGGATCGGGCTGCCGAGCTTGACCCACGGCTTGAAGGCGTAGAAGGGCAGCGATCGCGGCAGGCCGGGCGGCAGGCGGTATTGGGTATTGGAGGCGATCTCGACTGGGGGTTGCGCGGCGGTGGCCATCGTTATGCCTCGGAGGCTGCTATTCGAAGTTTTAGACGTTCGGAGACGATGGATTGGATGATGGTCTCGATCTTTGGGATGGAGGCATCGTCTCGGATGGCGACGACGCGCTGTGGCTCTCGGGCGGCGATCGCCTCGTAGCCAGCGTGGATACGCTGGTAGAAGATGGTGCCCTCACGCTCGAAGCGGTTTTCGTCGGCGCCGGACTGCTGGACGGTTCGGTCGTTGCGGCGGCGGGCGCGACGGAGCGATGCGGCCAGGTCTGGCAACAGGAGCAGCGTCAGATTGGGCTGCAGGTTATTGCAAACCGCAGCGTGGATTGCGAGGACGCGATCGCTTCCAAGCTGTCGCCCAGCACCCTGGTAGGCCTCGGAGGAGTCGGTGTAGCGGTCGCAGAGCACGATGGAACCGGCGGCGAGCGCGGGTTCTATGATCTCGGCGATGGACTGGGCGCGATCGGCAAACATGAGCGCCAGCTCCGAGAAGGGGGAGATTGGCCCGAGTGTCTCTTCGGATTTAGAGTCGAGGAGAATGCCCCGGATGCGGTCGCCGAGCTCCGTGCCGCCAGGTTGGCGCAGCGTTACAACGTGGTGGCCAGCATCGGTCAGCGACGTCGCCAGTCGACGGAGTTGCGTCGTCTTGCCAGAGCCATCGAGGCCTTCGAACGTGATGAAAAAGCCACGAGACATGGCTAGATTTTAGCTTACGCAGAAGTGGGTTTAAGGCCGTAGCGCAGATTCGTATTTGCGATGTCGAATCCGGAGGGGTGGCTTAGTTGGGAGCGATGGGGAAGTCGTCCTGCTTGCGGCCCTTCAGCTGCGCTCCCCACTGTACGCTGGAATTTTGGATCGTCACAGAAAGCGTGCCTTCGTTCCCTTCGTCTAACCGCGGACCAGCAATCGTGTGCTCGGCGTTTGCAGAATCGGTGTAGATCAGCTTGAGAGCGCCGGAGCCGAGGAGCTTGAAGCGGTAGTGAAACTCCTGACCGGGGGCTAGCTTCTGGGTGCCGAAGCTGGCGCTGGGGTAGTCGAGCTCGACAAGCGTGAGCGTCTTCTCAGTCCGGTTGGTGATGGTGGCGTCGATAAATGCCGAGTGGCAGCCAGTGGCGAACAGCAGGGCAGCTGGAGCCAGGAGGCGGAGAATTCGCATAGCCCAAGAATAGCAGTCTCGCGTGGGCTCTACTTGCGGAGACTCTTCAGTAGCTCGGGGAGCCGATTGAAGATGGTGACCGACTTCATCCAGTTGACGCTGTCGATCGCTGGAGACCCACTGACGGTCTTTCCGGCTTGCACGTTGTTCGGAATACCACTTTGCGCGGTTGCGATGGCACCGTCTCCGATGGTGAGGTGTCCAGCTACGCCGACCTGCCCGGCGAGAATGACGTTTTTGCCGACGTCAGTCGAGCCAGCGAGGCCGACTTGAGCGCACAGCAATGTGTTCTCGCCGACGGTTGAGCCGTGTCCGACCTGCACGAGATTGTCGATTTTGGCACCGCGTTTGATTCGCGTTTCGCCAATTGAGGCCCGGTCGATACAGGCGTTGGCCTGGATTTCGACTGAGTCTTCGAGGATGGCAGGGCCGGACTGAACGATCTTGTACCAGCCCTCTTTCGTCCGCGCAAAGCCAAATCCGTCGGACCCGACGATGGCTCCGTTCTGCAAGATCACGTTGTCTCCGAGCTTGCAGTGTTCGCGAATGACCGAATGAGCGTGTGCGGTAAGACTATTGCCAACAGTGACATGCGGGTAAATGACAACGTGTGGCAGGAGGATTGCGTCGTCACCAATCGTAACGTTGTCCCCGATTACGACGTAGGCTCCGATGTGGGCTCGCTTGCCTATGGTTGCCGAGGGCGCGATGACTACGGTGGGATGAATTCCCGGCGCGTAGGTGGGCGGCGTGTAGAAAAGCTCGATGGTTTTTGCGTAGGCGAGGTACGGGTCGGCGATGCGGAGCGTTGCGACCGGTGTTTCTGGAAAATTGGGCTCGACGAGGATCGCGGAGGCACGAGTGGTGTTGGCGAGCGGAATGTACTTCTTGTTCGAGACGAAGGTAACCTGGCCGGCGCCCGCGTCTTCGATGCCAGCAATTCCAGTGATTTCGACGGTGCCGTCGCCCTGGAGGGTCGCGCCCAGCGTCCGAGCGAGCTCTGAGAGTTTCATATCGGTGATTGTAGCGAAGCTAACGAGGTTGGGAGTCGGGGAACAGCGGAGCCTGATCGGTTTGCGACTCGGGCTGGATGGGTTTGGTCTTCGATGGGGTCGTGATGACGGCGAGAAATTGAATGTCATGAATTGCTGACCGTGGAATGAAGATGCGCTGCGTGTTGGAGCGGATGTCCGGTGGAATGAGGAAGATACCGCGATCGCCGAGCAGGCCATCGACCAGCGTCATGTCGAGGGGAGCGAGACCTTCGAATATCGAACTGTCGGCGAGGATCAGCCTAACCCAGAGGCCTTCAGAACGTGGTCGCGCTAGGAAAGTGCGACGGGTGAGCCGCTCGGGGTCGAGTTTGTCGTCGAGATTGAAGTCGCGAACGAAAGCGATGGATCGGATGGAGCTTAGAGGCACAGGCGAGACGCGGCCCTCAAGATCGAGCAACGGCACGGTCTTAACCCCGTTCGCCTGCCCGACGAAACCGGAGACGGCGAGATAGCCGGGGAGGATGGCGTCGTCTAATGTTCGCAACAGGACTTTTTTTCGCGAGCCGGCCATAAGGAGTGAGCCACTGACTGTTGGGACGACGGTCGATTTGCGTCGGACAGCCTGACGGATTGTCGCATGGCGAGATGACTCGCAGCGAAAAAGGTGCAGAAATGTAGTCAGTTCTGCAACTGCTGTGTTACATTTACCTTTTGCGGCACGCCGATTGTAACGTATAAGTCGTTGATTCCGCGAAGGTTATGGTGCCGGCAAGATCCGGCACGGAGTGTGTTGACAGGTATGGCCGACTACATCTACCTGCTTGAGAATCGTCTTTCCCCCGCCCAGCGGACAGCGCTGCGCAATGTTCGCGACATCGCCCGCTCGAAGTCACTCACCGTCTTTCTGGTTGGCGGAGCCGTCCGGGATTTGACAAGTGGATCGCCGGTACGGGATCTGGATGTAGTGGTTCAGGGAAATGCCCTGAAGTTGAAGAAAGATATAGAGAAATCGGAAGGCGTCATCACGGGAGAATCGGATTTGACGCAGGCTCTCTACGTCCGATTCCCGGGTAATGTTCGGATGGAAGTCGGCAGCACGTTGAGTGTCACGTTCCCGAAGCCGGGGAAGGCTGTGACCAAGGCTGCGACGATTCTGGACGATCTGCGCCGCCGCGATTTCACGGCGAATGCGATGGCTCTTTCGTTGAACGAGGGATCCTACGGACTATTGATGGACCCCCTGAACGGCGTAGCGGACATTGAAAACAGGGAACTTAGACTTGTAAGCAACTACGGATTCATCGAGGACCCGGTGCGGATGATTCGCGCGGCCCGTCTGATGGCCCGGCTGGGCTGGACGCTCGACGAGAAGACGCAGACGCGCTACGAGACGGGGCGTGCCGAAGAGTATATCGCGGTGATGCAGGACGTTCAGCGTGGCTACGAGACCGAAGAGATTGTCCACGAAGAAGACGCACTGCGGATTCTGAAACGGCTTGAAGCTGATGGCTGGATGAAGTATCTGGCGCCGCATTGGACCTCCGTAAAGGTGAATGTTGTCGAACTGGAAAAGCTGCGGGATACGCTCGCCCAGTTGCAGATGCAGGGGATTCATCCGGATACGGCTGCGGCACAGTTTCCGCTGATTACGGCCAAGCTGACCCCGAAGGAAGTCACAGCTTTGAAGCACAGCTTCCCGCGCCAGGGTTTTGTGCAGGAGATTGACGCACTGGAAGATCAGGCGAAGGAGTTTGCGACGCAGCTAGGAAGCAAGGCTGCTGCTCTGCCTTCGCAGGCGTGGCGGATGATCATGGCGGCTAAACCAGAAGCGGTTTTGGTTGTCGCGTTTTCGACGAAGAGTGCCACGTTGCAGGGCAAGTTCAAGAGCTTCTTTACGGATTGGCCGGCCGCTCGGCAGAAGATGCCGTACACGCTGATGCAGGAGATGCGCATCGTTCCGGAGCTTGCTGGCTACGATGAGTTGCTGGAGAAGCTGTTCTTCGAGTTGATGGACGGCAAGCTCACGACGGTTGAGGAGATGAAGGCGTTCCTGGAGCCGTATTCGCCGCCCGCGCCTCCGCCACCGGTGAATATGCGTCGTGCGCGAGCTTCGAAGAAAGAAGCGAAGCCGTCCAAGGCAAGGGCGAAGAAGGCCGCGAAGGCAGAGGAAGATGCCGATGCGGATGTTGACGTCGAGACACCGGATTTGCCCGATCTTGACGAGGTAGATGACCCGGACGGGCCGGGCGATCTGGATTTGGACGTAGACGTTGAGCCTGAGCCGGAAGAGGATGAGGAGACTGAACCTGAGCCAGCTCCAGTGGCGAAGGCTCCGGCACCGAAGAAAGTTGCCAAGGCGGTCGTGAAGTCAGTGCCGGAACCGCCTCCTGCGAAGGTTGCGGTTGCCAAGCCGGCACCGGCTAAGGCGACAACGGCTAAGGCGACAACGAAGGCAGCTCCGGCTAAGCCTGTGGTCGCGAAGAAGGCCGTTCCCGCGAAGCAGGTTGTGGCGGTAGTGGCTAAGAAGCCCGCTGCCAAAGTAGAGGTCAAGGCTGTTCTAAAGAAAGCTGTTAAGCCGGTGAAGCCAGCACCGAAACCTGCCGCAAAGAAGGTAGTGGTAAAGGCCCCAGCGAAGAAGATTGTGGCAAAGAAGGCCGTGAAGGCTGTGACCAAAAAGGTCTCGCCGCCGGTTAAGGGCAAGGTGAAAGCAGCACCTGTGAAGCTGAAGCCGGGTAAGAAGCGCTAGGTTCCATGGGCCACGCAGATGGATTGAACGGCGACCTTTAGCGGTCGCCGTTATGTTTTTTATATAGGTCACGGTTCAACCGATTGCATCGAAGCTAGTTGAGGTGGCGCATGGTCGTTGCGGTGTTGCAGGGGTCGGTTCGGTCGGAGCGGATGGGTGATCGTGTTGCCAAGTGGGTGTTGGCACAGTTGGAGGCACGTGGGCATGAGGCCGTGCTGGTTGATGCTGCGGCTTTGAATCTACCTCTGCTGGACAAGATGTGGAAGGAAGTGAAGGGTAACTCCGACCCGGAACATGCGGAGTTGCGGGCGAAGTTGCAGCCGATCGCCGATCTTTACGAGCGGGTGGATGGGTTTGCGATTGTCAGCGGGGAGTACAACCACAGCGTACCGCCGGGGCTGACTAACCTGCTGGACTACTTCCTGGAGGACTACTTTTATCGTCCATCGGCGATTATCTGTTATTCGGCGGGGGCGTTCGGCGGAGTTCGCGCAGCGATGCAGTTGCGTGCGCTGCTGCCGGAAGTCGGGATGTCGTCGATTCCAAGTGTTCAGCCGATTCCCCATGTGGGAAGTGCGTTGAGTTCCGATGGGATCGCGTTGACGCAGGATCTGGCGGAGAAGTCCGGCAGATTCTTCGACGAGTTCGAGTGGTACATGGCGGCCCTACAAGCAGGGCGAGGGTTGTCTGATCCGCGTAAGAAGTCCAAGTAGCCTGGTCTAAAAGTTGAGAATCGAGAGGATACCAATGAGCCACGCAGTAGGAACGTTTGAAGTGACGATGAAGCCGGAGCCGTTGAGCGAAGTTGTCGCGACTTCGGCGGTCGGGCGGATGTCGCTCAGCAAGACGTTTCACGGCCAACTGGAGGCGACCAGTGTGGGTGAGTTTCTGTCGGTAATGGGGACGGAGAAGGGATCGGCGGGATACGTCGCGATGGAAGTTGTGGCAGGAATTCTGGATGGTCTGGCGGGTAGCTTTGCGCTGCAACACCGGGGTGTGATGACGCGTGGTGTCCCTGAGCTTCTGGTGACAGTGGTACCGGACTCTGGGACGGGTGAGTTGGTCGGGATTCGCGGGACGATGAAGATCGATATTGTCGAGCG
>JAYVZU010000168.1:0-6144 GCA_043783075.1 Rhodanobacteraceae bacterium | reverse complement strand
ACAGCCCGTGATCGGCTGCCTGCCAGCCATAGCTTCCGCCGCGCATCCAGTGGTTTGTATTGGCGAGGAACACTGCGCCGATCCCGTTTGCCTTCGCCAACTCAATCGCCCGTTCCATCGAGGAGTAGGCGTTCAAATTTCCCGGGCCAAGGTTGCCATCCCAGCGCTCCATCGCACCAAACGCGGTAGTCAGGGTGGGCGACGCCTCAGGATTCACCACACCCAGCTTGATTGTCGCGACAAAACGGGGAAACCGCGCCAGTCCATGCGTGTAGACGCCGTCGCAGGTTACTTCGGTGAACAAACGGGCGCAGAGATCGGCGCGTTCGGGCGCGAAATCCAGTTTCAGCAACATTGACTGCAGCGCAGCGTGTAGGTCGGAGAAGGAAACTCGCATCATGGTCGGTCCAGTCTCGCACGTCGGCTATCCGACAATCCACTTCACCGCAGTCATTCACCGCGATTTGCATGTCGGTCGCTGGGCCACCTATTTGGGATGTTTAGCCCTTTTCCGCTACGGCAAGCCGCTCTTCATGTGCGACCTTCTCAGCGTGTTGGTGCGCCTGACGCGAAGCTTCAAACGCCTGTATCGAAAGCTCGTGCGCCGACAGATGATCATTCTCCATATGCGATGCAGCGGCCTTGGTGTGGGCATGTGCGGCCAGATTGTGAAGTTCAGCAGCGTGTGCATGTGTGGATTGCGGCATGGTTTTCGTATCTCCTAAACGCTTAGATGCGCATTCCGGGCCATACGCGATGATGAACTTTCACTTCAAATTAGCGGCCCATCCAGCCGCCGTCAACAGTCACAATCGTCCCAGTCACGTAGTCCGAGGCCGATGAGCAGAGGAACAGTGCCGCTCCGGTCAGATCTTCCGGCTGGCCCCACCGACCGGCCGGAATCCGGTCCAGAATCTGCTTGTTCCGAGTCTCGTCCGCTTGCAATGCCTCAGTGTTTGTCGTTGCAAAGTAACCCGGCGCAATCGCATTCACCTGGATACCCTTGGGCGCCCACTCGTTCGCCAGAGCCTTGGTCAGTTGCGCCACGCCGCCCTTAGAAGCCGCATACGCCGGAACCCGAATCCCACCCTGAAAGCTGAGCAGGGAAGCGATATTTACAATCTTGCCCTTGCCACCACGGGCGAACACATCCCGGGCGATCAGTTGCGAAAGCTGAAAGACGCTGGTCATGTTCACCTGCACCACCTGCAGCCACGATTCCAGCGTCGTATCGACTGCGGCCTCGCGGTGGATCGTTCCGGCGTTGTTGACGAGGATATCCACCCGCCCAAACTTGGCCACAGCCTGCTGAAAGAGTTCCTGCGGCCCGGTCGTCGAGGAAAGGTCGGCGGTAAACGCAGCCGACTCCCGACCCATCGCGAGAATATCGTCGGTCGTCTCATCCGCCGGGCGGCGATTTCCGTGTGTCGCTACCGCTGCGCCAGCGTGTGCCAGAGACTTTGCAATCGCAGCTCCCAGGCCGCTTGCGGATCCGGTTACAAGGGCAACTTTGCCATCCAGCCGAAACATATCGAGAGAAGAAACGCCGCCGTTTGCCATAGGATTTCATCGTATCGCATCCTGTTTTGGCCCCTTCGCCAGCCAAAGCCGATTCGTAATATCGTCGGGTGGCAAGTATTGGAGGAGAATTATGCGAACCCGTATCGCCGGAGCCTGTAGCCTGACTCTGGCCGCAATCATCGCCGTTGTAGCCCAGATGGGCACCACCCCCAAAGGCTGGGCTGGAGTTCCACACCAACCAGTCCCTGGAGCAAAAGGGAGTAGCCATGCTCGCCGAAGCTCCCCAGACCAATGGCATCGTTAACACCCGTTTGGAGACGTATCCCGGCTCGTATACTTCGATCATTGCGCATACCGCCAGCGGTACAGGTGAGCTCCACAAGCGGCTGCAGGATAACTTCTTCGTCGTCAGCGGCGAGGCGACGGTCATCGTCGGCGGGCGAATCAACGATCCCAAAGAAAGCGCTCCTGATGAGATTCGCGGAACCCGCGTTGAAGGCGGCGAGTCGCGCGTCATGCACAAGGGCGACGTCCTCCATGTTCCAGCCAACACTCCGCACCAGACCGTCCTCGCTCCCGGCGCTACTTTCGTCTATTACGTGGTTAAGGTTGAGGAACCAACCGCGCGCATGATGCCCGCGGCCAAGTAGCATCATGCTAGAAATGAACCAGGGAGAACTTCCAATGCGGCTTTACCAGATGGCGGACCCCGTCCGTTACCCCAGAATGACCACCGCCGAACTGCGCGACACGTTTCTGATGGAGGGCATGTTCCAGCCCGGCCAGATCGACCTCGCCTATGTTGACCTCGACCGCACCGTAATCGGCTCTGCCGTCCCAACCTCCGCGCCGCTCACGTTGGAGACCCAGCCCGAACTCCGTGCAGACTATTTCTGCGAGCGCCGCGAACTGGGCGTGCTCAACTCCGGCGGCGAAGGCTCCGTTGTCGTAGACGGCGTCACCTTCGAACTCGCCAAGCTCGACGTCCTTTACATTGGTCGCGGCAGCAAGTCGGTTGTGTTCTCCAGCAAGGATGCGGAGAATCCCGCCGCCTTCTATCTCCTCAGCTACCTCGCCCACGCAAATTACCCCACCGCAATGGTTAAGTTTGCCGACTTGGAAGGCCTGAAGCTAGGCGCGCAGGAGACCTGCAATCAGCGGACGATTTACAAAGCGATCCACAAGGCTGGTCTGCAGAGCTGCCAACTCGTTATGGGCTTTACGCTCCTCGACGCCGGAAGCATTTGGAACACCATGCCGCCGCACACCCACATGCGCCGCAGCGAGATCTACTTCTACTTCGATATCGACCCTGCGCACCGCGTTGTGCACCTGATGGGACCGCCGGACGAGACTAAACACCTCGTCGTCGCGAACCGCGAAGTCGTCGTTTCGCCGGGCTGGAGCATTCACGCCGGCGTCGGCACCAGCAACTACATCTTCTGCTGGGGCATGGGTGGCGAAAACCAGGAGTACACCGACATGGACCCGGCAACGATCCCGGGCCTCCGCTAATGGCAACGCCCACCGCAGGCCTCACGCTTCGTCCCGCCGACGCCGCACGGTATGACCTCGTCTCTCTGGGCGAGGTCATGCTGCGCTTCGATCCCGGCGAGGCGCGTATCGCCAATACCCGCAACTTCCGCGTCTGGGAGGGCGGTGGCGAATACAACGTCGCGCGTGGCCTGCGTCGCTGTTTCAGCCAGCGGACTGCCATCGTGACCGCGCTGGCCGACAACCCCGTCGGTCGTCTGCTGGAAGACCTGATGCTCCAAGGCGGTGTCGACCTCAGCCATCTCCGCTGGGTCCCGTATGACGGCATCGGCCGCGAGGCTCGCAACGGCGTCTACTTCCTGGAGCGCGGATTCGGCGTGCGCGGCGCCATGGGAATGATGGACCGCGGCCACACTCCCATCTCACAGGTCAAAGCCGGCGACATCGACTGGGCCAACGTCTTCGGTATCGGCGGCAGTCGCTGGTTCCACACCGGCGGCGTTATGACCGCGCTCTCACCCGACTCCCCCGCAGTTGCCGCTGAGGCCATGCAGGCCGCCAAGGCCCACGGCACGGTCGTCAGCTTCGACTGCAACTACCGGGCCTCGCTTTGGAAAGAGCAGGGCGGCCGCGAAGGCTCCATCGCCGTCAATCGCAGCCTTATGCCGTATGTCGACGTGCTGTTCGGCCACGAGGGCGACATTGCCAAGACCGTCGGCCCCGCATCCCACGGCCCACCGTGGCACGACGAAGCCAGCTACAGCGAGATGGCCGCGCGCATCACCGAAGAGTTCCCCAATATCAAGGTGATCGCCACCACCACCCGCCGCCCCAAGACCGCAACCAGCAACGACTGGGCCGCCTTCGCGTGGGCCGACGGCAAGGTCTACCGCTCGACCGACTACCTCGACCTCGACATCTTCGACCGCGTCGGCGGAGGCGACTCGTTCGCCGCCGGCCTCATCTACGGGCTACTCTCGGGCAAAGGCGCACAGTGGGCCCTCAACTGCGGCGTAGCCCACGGTGCGCTCGCCATGACGACCGCCGGCGATAGCTCGTTCGCTACTTTGGCGGAAGTCGAGAAGCTCATGGGTGGCGGCGGGGCGGGCGTGCAGCGATAAGTTCAGCGATAATAATAGGAATCCCATGACCAAGACCGAAGTACTAGCAAACCTGAAATCCATCGGCCTCGTGCCCGTTCTGCGCGCCGAGTCCGTCGACAAGGCTCTCGCCCTCGCTGAGGCTATCGCTGCCGGCGGCGTCACCGTCCTCGAAGTCACCATGACCGTCCCCGGCGCCATGCAGGTGATGCGCAAGCTGGCCGAGACGCGCCCCGACATCCTCATCGGTGCCGGCACCGTGCTCGACCCTGAGACCGCCCGCATGTGCATCCTCGAAGGCGCGCAGTTTGTGGTCTCGCCGGCCCTCAACCTCAAGACGATCGAGATGTGCCATCGCTACTCCATCGCAGCGCTTCCCGGCGCCCTGACCCCGACCGAGATCGTCACCGCATGGCAGGCCGGAGCCGATGTCGTCAAGGTATTCCCGGCCAACTCCATGGGCGGAGCCTCATACCTGAAGAGCATCAAAGCCCCGCTCCCGCAGGTCGAACTGATCCCTACCGGCGGCGTCTCGCTCGCAACGGCTGAAGACTTCCTCAAGGCCGGAGCCTTCGCGCTCGGCGTCGGAGCCGACCTGGTCGATGCCAAGGCGATGGCCGAAGGCCGTCCCGAAGCCGTCACCGAGAGCGCTCGTAAATATCTGGCGATCGTGCAGAAGTTCCGTGCGACCCCTGCAGCCTAGCTGGCCTGGACCCGGTTCGGCATCCACAAGATCGGCTGCCGAATCGGGAACGCCTGCAGCATCTCCAGATCCACTGGGTCTGGATTCAAACTCCGCCACAACGTCACATACTCCGCATTCCCATACGCCCGCCCCGCAAAAACCAGGGTAGGCCGCCGATAGGGGAGCAGGTTGAAGTGCGCCAAATCCGCCGGATACGGCCACTTCACGCGATCCCGCATATAAAATGCGTGCTTCGCCACGGCCGTCCGCATCCCCGGCCCATCCTGTAACTCGTGGTCCCACACGTTCTCAAACTGCGTCGACAGCAACTGGCAGGTTCCGCCCAGCAGATCGAGGTTGAATAGTGAATTCCGAAACGGATTCTCCGTCGACACCTCATGCGGAAATAGCCCGTCGGCATTGATCTGCGCACGGATCGTTGATGTCTTAAAGCGGTGCCGGCAGTCGTTGGTCACAGCCTCGTTCTTAGTAAACTTCGCCGCGGCCGTCGCCTGCAATAGCCACGAACTACCGTGCCGATCCTTCGCATCCCGTGCTAGCAGCGCCGTGCGATTCTCCGTCAGGTAAGTCAGATATTTCGCGAACCAATCCTTCACCTGCGCTAGCAAGTCGTCGTCGATTTGCAAAAACGGCAGCGCGACGCACATCTCTCCAAGTGAAGCCATTGCGAGCAGTCGCTGATAGCTCTTGTAATCCGGTTCCGTGAGCAGCCGCGTAGCCGGATTCACAAACCACGCCTTCAACTGCGTCGCAGCCAATCCTGCGTATTTCTCGGCGTTTGCCAGGTCGATCACTGTCGCCGCCGCCAGCGCCGGAACGCTGCTACAGAACGCCTGAAACCTTACGATATCGGCTTCTTCACCCGCAGTGGTCGGTGGGGTCTGGGGCACAGCGACAATCCGCAGGATCCGCTCGTGGTCAATGAGCCCGATATTTGGCCGAGTCGTCGGAGCCGCCGGAACTGCCTGCGCCCAGACTTCGTGCGACAAGACCAAGGAAGCAGCGGCGGCGGCGATAAATTCACGGCGAGTAGGCATCTTGGAACCCCGTCAGGCAGCGTACCACGTCCCCATACATACGCGTCCCGATAGATGCGTATCATCATAGTTGGGGATATTCGCTGAAGATGCACACGCCGCTCCTGTTCTTAGCCCTGCCCGTAGCGGCCACGCTGCTCGGCGGTCTGCTCGCCATCCGGTTCCGTCGCTTCCGCCCACTGCTGGTTGCGGTGGGCGCGGGTCTGTTGCTGGGCGCGGCCTTCCTCGATCTCCTCCCCGAAGCTATCTCCCTTGGCACGGAAAACGGTCTCTCTGCCTCCGACGT
>JAYVZU010000167.1:0-2028 GCA_043783075.1 Rhodanobacteraceae bacterium | reverse complement strand
CAAGCTCTTCTGGCTCCAGATCGTGAAGCGCCCGTACTGGGTCAACCTAGCTGCCCGCCAGCAGACCGGAGCGTTTGAAGTCGCACCGCGTCGCGGCGTCCTCTACGACCGCAACCTCAAAGAGCTGGCGATGACGATTCAGGTGGATTCCATCTACGCCGTCCCCAGCGAGCTCGGCGAAAACCGCGAGTCGGCCTCGCAGATGCTCGCCTCCATCGTCCACACCGACCCCACCGACAATTTCACGTCACAGCACCAGATGTTGGCGCGCTTCAACGCCTCACGCGGCTTCGCATGGGTAGCGCGCAAAGTGGATTCCGAGACTTCGCAGCGCATCCGCGAACTGAATCTAAAGGGTGTCTACGTTCAGAAAGAGTTCAAGCGCTTCTACCCGAACAACGAGCTGGCCGCGCAGGTTCTTGGCTATGTTGGGACCGACGACAACGGACTCGGCGGCCTCGAAGCCAAGTTTGATGATGATCTCCACGGCGTCCCCGGCCACAAGCTGACAGAGCTCGACCGCAAGCGGCAGATCATCGGCAGCCAGTTGAACGAACCCGCTGCCGGCGAGAATCTTGTGCTCTCCATCGACGCCAACATCCAGTACATGGCCGAGCAGGCTCTCGACGCCCAGATGGCCAAGGTGAAGGCCGCGCACGGCACCGTCGTCGTGCAGGACCCGCACACCGGCCAGATTCTCGCCCTCGCCATCTCGCCGCGCTTCAATCCGAATGACCAGAAGCACATGGATTCGAGCGTCCTGCAGAACCTCGCGGTGAGCGACGTCTACGAGCCGGGCTCGACCTTCAAACTGGTCACCTACTCCGCTGCGCTCGATGGTGCAGGCGTGAAGCCGACCGACCTCGTCGACTGCCAGGGCGGCGTCATGACTATGTACGGCCGCACGTTCCACGACGACAAGTCCGATCACTTCGGCGTTATCACAGTGCAGCAGGCGCTCGAACACTCGTCCGACGTTGGCGCCGCCAAGATGGCGATGAAGCTCGGCAACCAGAAGTTTTACGACTACATGCACGCCTTCGGCTTCGGCGAGCGCACTGGCATTGAACTCCCCAGCGAGACTCGCGGCCTGCTCCGCCAACCCCGCAAATGGAGCGCGACCAGCTTTATGTCGCTCGCAATCGGTCAGGAAGTCGGCGTCACACCCGTCCAACTCGCCACAATGGTCTCAACCATCGCCAACGGTGGAATGTATATGCCGCCGCACATTCTTCTGCAGTCTACCGACCAGATGAAGGGCGACCCCCGACTGCAGCCGGCAGGATTTCACCCGGCAAACCAGCTCCCAGCACAGCTCCCTGAGGGCGCACACCGCGTCATCAAGGAGATGACCTCAGCCCAGATGCGCGAGATGATGCGCGGCATCGTCACCGAAGGAACCGGCAAGGAAGCCACGCTGAACGGCTACAGCTCGGGCGGCAAGACTGGCACCGCCCAGAAAATCGACCCCGTAACCCGCACTTACTCGCACACCAAACTGGTCGCCAGCTTCGCCGGCATGGCTCCGGTCTCGAACCCCGCGATCACCGTCGCCGTCATCATCGATACGCCAACCGTCGGCACTGGATACGGCGGAACAGTCAGCGCGCCGGTGTTCGCGCAGGTCGCACAGGAAGTGTTGGAGTACCTCGGCGTTCCGCACGATATGCCGCTCAAGACGAAGAAGGAGATGCAGCTGGCCGCGGCTCCGCAAAAAGACGTCTTCGATAGCTCCCCCGAGCAGAACGGCGCAGACCTGACGGCCATGTTCGCCGACATCAACAGCCTGCCCGCCGAAGACCCTCTCCGCGCCGCCGCCAAGGCCGCCGACTCCACCCCTGACGCTCCGGTCAAACTCGCCGCCAACACGGTCGTGCCATCGCTCTCCGACAAGGTTCTCGCCCAGTTCCACGCCAACGGCAACACCACCTCCACGATCGACGTAGGCGACACCAAAGCTCCGATACCCACGCCAAAGCTCCTCCCGGTGGTGCAATCCAGACCCGCCGGTGGAGTCGTCGTCGACGC
>JAYVZU010000166.1:0-2029 GCA_043783075.1 Rhodanobacteraceae bacterium | reverse complement strand
TGGGGCAGCAGGAAGCCATTCGGCGGGGCGCGCAACTTCGGTTCCGTCCTGTCATGATGACGGCGACTGTGGCCGCGTTCGGGCTGGTTCCGTTCCTGTTTGCGACTGGTCCGGGGTCGGAGATTCAGCGTCCGCTCGCCATCGTGGTAATCGGTGGGCTGGTCAGTTCCACGGCTCTGACTTTACTTCTGGTGCCCGTTCTCTACGCCTTCTTTGAAGGACCGGGCGAGGTTGAGGTCTTCAGCCATGAAGCTCATAGCCGGCATCACGGCCATGACGGCCACGCGAGTGAAACTCACGCGTCAGAAGCCAAGCCGGTTCCGGTTTACGCAAACGTTTCACAAGGTGCCGAGACGATCGCCTGATCGCGACTGGAGCCTACCATCAAGCGGCTAGATTAGGGGACGAGCCCCTTTGCAACCGTTTGAATCGCATACAGCCCGGATCGCGCACCGATAAAAAGTGTGCGATGGTCCGGGCCACCAAACGTCAGGCTTGATGGCCGCTCCGGTACTTCGAGCGTGCCCGTCAGGTGCCCGGATTTGTCATACACAAAGACCTGCGCGCCCGCGACATAGGCGTTTCCAGCCTCGTCCTCTAGGACGGAGGTTCCGCTGCGTGGTGCGAAGACCGTTGAGTCGATGTGGGTGCCTGTCGCCAGCCGCACGCGGTACACCTTGTCGTCATCCTCACTTGCGACCAGGTGTGAATCCCCAACACGGAACGGTGCAGACTGCATTGCCTGCAGGTCTGGCTTCCATGTTCCGATGGCGCTCGCAGCACCTCTTGGACCTGTGACTAAAGCCTGGCCGGGTGTGCCCGCACCTTCCATCGCAACGCTTGTGCCGGGTGCGAAGTAGAGCGTGCGTGGCTCGCGCTCGTTGAAGCCTGTCCGCGCCATGTTGCTGCGCGGTGCATAGAAATACCCGGTTCCGGCCACCAAACGCTCCAGCGTAGCCAGGTCGTCGTGTAGTCCGACCGGCAGCAACAGCGTTGTATTGTCCGCTCCGGGTTGCGGTGCGATTCCTGCCGGATGGCCGGAGCCGTCTGCAGCGAGCGCGAAGACCCGCTTCGCATTGTCGATAACCAACAGGGTCGATGGTGCGACGAAGGTCGCCGACTGCGGCGAGTCAATCTCCTGACTCATCACCTCTGCTTGTTTCGCATTTGCGTTCCAGCGATACACACGATGATTGGCAGCGTCCGTAAAGTACACTTCGCCAATGGGGCTGGATGTCAGGCCGGTGGCATTGCTAAACCCGCCCGCAAGCTTCTCAAGTCTCCCGCCTGCTGTGAAAGCCGAAGCCAGCTTCAGAGGCGCACCAATGCGCAGTTGCGGGCCAATTTCGAACGACGTGAAGTCGTGCGTGCGTACCAACACGCCACTCGTTTCGTCGATCACACTGTTATCGAAAGCCAGCCGAGTCTGGCTGAAATCATGCATATTCTCCAGTTGAACTGGCCCAGAGTTTCTTGAGACTACGGCTGCGATCTTCGGCAGAATGTTCCGTGAGACCCGGTAGTCGAACAGATTCGCGAAGGTAATATTGTGCGCGTCATCTAGCTCCACGGCCGTAGCTTCCGTGCCGTCCGGGCTTTCTTCCTCGGTTTGCAGCGCGTAAACCGTCCAATGGGAGGCGTGGGTAAATTGAACTTCATTTTTGGGATGGTGCTCGCAGCTCACTTGATAGGCGATTCCCGGCGTGTCCGTGCCCTCCACGCTCCAGCCGGCGCGGGCCATCGTATTCGCGGTCCAGACGTCGCGGAGCAGGCCGCCACCACCATCGCGAATCCACAGACTGGGAAACTGTGTCCCGCGGGCCGCAGCGATCTTCTTTGCCAGATCGCCACCCGGAGTCGGAGCCTGCAACGCAATCCCCATGCGCCCACGACCACGCGGAAAGTTCACATCGTCAACGAGCGACCTAGGTCCACCGCGCCAGATGATCCCGGCAACCCGCGGCGCGATATCCCCTGTCGCAATTGCGAAGCCAGACGCGATCTCCATACCGCCACGAGGTGTGTCGAG
>JAYVZU010000165.1:0-6151 GCA_043783075.1 Rhodanobacteraceae bacterium | reverse complement strand
TGGCGGAGATGACGAGCTCCTGTCCGGGCTGCAGGTTCAGGCCGACGTGGACGGCTACGCGCGCGAAACGGTCGAGCTTTTCTTCGAAGGGGAGAGCGGAGAAGGCGGTGGGGGCGACGGTGGCGGCGGAAGACATGAGATTAGGGTAAATCGTTTGTCGTATGCAAGGCGAGATACTGATTTGGGGTGAGGATATGAATGCTACGCCAAGGGTGCATGGTCAGAAGATGGTTGTCACCTGACAGAATGATGCCAGCGTCGCCACTCAACGCTAAGGCAAGAAATTTGTTGTCTTTGGGATCCCAACAGTCGGTAACGGTATCGACAACCTGGACAACTTCGAATACTGACGTGAAGCGGTCGAGTTGGTATTCGATCTCCTTCAGCGTCAGATACCGGGCAAACTTGGGTCGCCGCAACACTTCCGCGAACTCCGCCAGCGTTTCGACGGAAGCAATAATTTGATCGCACTGTATTGCTCGGGATAGTGCACGGGCGGGCTCAGAACTGGGCCGAAGTAGTGAACTGACGAGGACATTTGTGTCGGGTACGACCCTAGAGGCTGTGGCGATCAAGCATCTTCTCCAGATCGTCCAGAGAGATACCTTCGCGTGCCGCCTCGCGACGCAGGATTGCGCCGAGATCATTCATTGCGGTCAACGAATTGTCGATTTTGGCCCTGCGAACGACTTCATAGTCGTCCATGGAGACAATTGCCCCGAGCGGTTCATCGCCATCGCTAATTACCACAGCATTTGACTTTGCATCCCGGAGAAGCTCCGGAAGTTTCTGCATAGCCTCGGTCTGGGACACGGTTTGCATAATCAAAGCATACTCTACCGCTAAATCTGGCGGTAGACGTCGCGGAGGTCGTAGCAGCCCTTGCGGGAGGTGAGCCATTCGGCGGCGCGGACGGCGCCTTCGGCGAAGCCGCGGCGGGAGAAGCTTTCGTGCTTCAGGGTGATGCGGTCGACTGCGCTGGTGGCGACCAGGACGTGGAGGCCGTTCTCGTCGCCTTCGCGATGCGAGGTGATGGGGACGTTGGTCAGGCCAGCTCCGACTTCGACGGCCTGGCCTACGCTGATGGCGGTGCCGGATGGAGCGTCGAGCTTGGAGACGTGGTGAGTTTCGTCGATCGTGAAGGTGTATCCGTGGCCTTTGAGCGATGCGCCCATCTGGTTCGCCATCTCGAGCATGACCTGTACGCCGATGGAGAAGTTGGTGCCGTAGAGGAGGCCGGCTTCCTTGCGTTCGGCGAGCGAGCGCATGTCGGCGAGTTTGTCGTACCAGCCAGTGGTTCCGACGACCATCTTGGCTCCGCAGGCGAGGCAGGCGCGCATGTTCTGGATGGCGCCAATGGGCGTGGTGAAGTCGATGATGGCGTCGAAGCCGGCGACGAACGGCGGCGTGAGAGCCGAGGCGTCGCGGTTTTCTTTCGCATCGAGAACGTGGACGCTGTGGCCGTGTTCGGCGGCGACCTCCGCGACTAACTTGCCTGTTTTGCCGTGTCCCAGAACCAGAACTCTCATCGCAATTCCCTTCGTGCGTTACTGCAGCGGTTTCGAGGTTATGTCCCCTATTCCTCGAATAGACAAAAGCAGATCCCTACGGGATGACAAACTAAGAGTCGGCAACAAGGTTAGACGCTGACGACCTGAGCTGCTTCCACGTCGAATACGGTCTTGTCAGGATTGGTGAAGAAGGCTTTGTGCAGGGAGCGGACTGCCTCTTCCACGTCTTCTTCGTCGATCATGAAGCTCATGTTGATTTCGCTGGCGCCTTGCGAGATCATGCGGACGTTGACGTGGCTGATGGCGGAGAAGACGCGGCCGGCGATGCCGTTGTGGCCGCGAATGTCTTCGCCAACCATGCAGACGAGCGCTTTGTGGCCCTCGTACTTTACGTCGGCGATCTTGCTGAGTTCGTCGCAGATGGCGGGTAGCTGCTCGTTCGAATCGACGGTGACCGAGATGCTGACCTCGCTGGTGGAGACCATGTCGATGGCGCAGTGGTACTTGTCGAAGACGTCGAAGACTGCCTTGAGGAAGCCGTGCGCCATGAGCATGCGGCTCGCGACGATATCGATGATGGTGAGCTTCTTTTTGGCGGCGATGCTCTTGAACGGCGACGAGCAGTGCGGCGCTACGGCGGTGATCTTGGTGCCTTCGTTCGAGGGGTTGCGGGAGTTGAGAACCCAGACCGGGATGCTCTTCTGGACGGCGGGAAGAATGGTCGCGGGGTGCAGCACCTTGGCACCGAAGTAGGCGAGTTCGGCGGCCTCTTCGAAGCTGATGGTCTTGACGCGGAGGGCGTCGGGACAGATGCGCGGATCGGTGGTCATGATGCCGTTGACGTCGGTCCAGATCTCGATGGCTCCGGCGTGGAGGCCGCCGCCGACGAGGGCTGCGGTGTAGTCGCTGCCGCCGCGGCCGAGGGTGGTTGTGATCCCCTGCGCATTCGAGCCGATGAAGCCGCCCATGACGGGGGTTTGTCCGGCTTCGATCAGCGGCAGAACGTTGGCGAGGAGAGCGGTTTCGATCTCGGCTTCCTGCGGCGCGGCCTTGCCGTAGGTGGAGTCGGTGATGATGCAGGTGCGGGCGTCGACGTGCGTGCCGTTGAGGCCCTGCTCCATGAAGGCTTCAGAGACCATGCGGCTGGACATGCGCTCGCCGAAGCTGACGACGAGATCGTTGGTGCGGGCGGTAAGTTCGCCGACGGCGGCGATGCCGCGGAGCAGGTCGTCGAGGGAGTCGAAGTCGTTGTGCAGGATGGCGAGGACATCGACGAGGCGCTCGCCGTTGACGAGGTCAGCGGCGGTCTGGAGGTGGCGCTCACGCAATTTAATGGAGAGGGTAAGTGCCTCGTCGCGATTGCCGACACCGGCCGCTGCTGCGGCGGCGAGTAGCTGGTCGGTCACCTTGGCCATGGCGGAGACGACTACCACAGGCTGCAGACCGCGCTCACGACGGCCACGGACGATGGAGGCAGTGCGCTTCATGGCGACCGCATCTTCTACCGAGGTGCCGCCGAACTTCATGACTACGATTTGAGGTCTGGCGAGGCTCATACGAGGGCCGCCTTGAGTGCGGGCTTCCAGTCGAGTTTGCCCAGCATGGCGAGGATTTCGGCGTTGAGAATTGCCGCTCCGGCCGCGCCGCGAACCGTGTTGTGCGAGAGCAGCACGAACTTCCAGTCGAAGAGATTGCACTCGCGGAGACGGCCGACGGTGGTCGTCATACCGTTGCCGCGCATCAGGTCGAGGCGAGGCTGCGGACGGTCGATACCGTCGTCGTACTCTACTGGCTGCGCGGGGGCGGAGGGCAGAGGATGGCCCTCGTGGACGGCGTGCAGCGGCGAGAACTCAGCCCAGGCGGCGAGCAGTTCTTCGCGGGTGGCGGGGGTCTTCAACTTGATGCTGACGCACTCCATGTGACCGTCGACAACGGCGACGCGGTTGCAGTGCGCGCTGAGGGGGGCGTCGAGCATCTCGATGTGGTCTCCGCTGACGGTACCCAAGAGCTTGCCGATCTCTTCCTGCAGCTTCTCTTCCTCGTTCTTGATGAACGGGATGACGTTGCCGAGGATATCGAGCGAAGCCACGCCGGGATAGCCGGCTCCACTGACGGCCTGCATGGTGCTGACGAAGAGCTTTTCGATTCCGAAGCGCTGCTGCAGCGGGGCGAGTGCGAGCACGAGGCCGATGGCGCAGCAGTTGGGGTTGGTGACGATGTAGCCGCCGGGCGCGCCGTCTTCAGAGAGTTGCTTGCGCCAGACCTGATTTTCGATGAGGGCGAGGTGATCGGCGTTGACTTCCGGGACGACGAGGGGGACGTCCGAGGTCATGCGGAAGGCGCTGGAGTTCGAGATGACGGCACAACCTGTGGCTGCGAACTTGGGCTCGAGTTCGTTGGCGATCGCGGCATCGAGAGCCGCGAAGATAATTTTGGGCAGCGAGCCGTGCGGAGTCCCCTCGGGGATGTTCGGCATCAGGGTCATGGCTGCGATGCGCGCGGGAAGCGGGGTGTCAAGCTTCCATTTGCAGGCTTCGTCGTAGCGCTTGCCGGCGCTGCGGTCGCTAGCTGCGATCCACGAGATCTCAAACCAGGGGTGATTGCTCAAAAGCTGAATAAACCGTTGGCCGACCATACCGGTCGCACCGAGAATGCCTACTTTACGCCGTTCCATTGTGCTTGAATCTCCAATCAATCTAGGATAACGCGGGCGATGGCCGTTCGTCATTGGGAGACGAAATTGGGCGCGGACCATCGAGGGCACCCGCAGACAGAATTCAGTGGTTATTTTGCGAAGCTGAACTCTGCGGTGGCCGTGTCGTGGGAGGAGACGGTGACCTTCATGGTCTTTTCGCCGAGCTTTTCGTGGACTGCTCCGATGACGTAATCGCCGGGTGGCATGCCGCGTAGATCGAAGTGGCCGTCGGCGTCGGAGATGTCGAAGAAGCGGGTGGCGGAGACGTTGACGAAGGCGTTCATCCAGGGGTGATTGTTGCAGCGGACCGGGATCATCGATTCGGCTTTGAGAAACTGCTTGATCTTGGGCGCGCCGTGCGGCCCTTCCGTGATGTCGACGGTCTCGTTGCCAACGTCGGTGGGAGTGGTGTGCACGTTGTGCATCGTGCCGTCTGAGTTGCGAAACTCCACATAGCCGCCAGCTGCCACGGCGACGACATGGGGGCGATATTGGCAGTCTTTTTGATCGATCACGACGGACTGAGCGCTGCGGCCAACATCCTGCATGGCGGCGGGAGGCCCGCTTTTGACGTAGACGTAGACGTTGGCGAACTTCTCAGCTTTGACGACGAATTGCTCGGTTGGGAGATGCGCCTTGCCGCCGGCGGCGCAGGCGGGGTCCATGCTGGTGTCGATGGTTGCCGCAGGTACTGGACCCTTGAAGAAGATAGTGCCGGAGATGGAGCCGTTGGCGACAATCTGCACGGCACCGGGTTGCGGAGCGGCGTTTACACCAGCGTAGGGAGACTGCGGGTCGCGAGTCCCACGACCGATCAGAGCCGGATCCTTGACGGCTGGATCCGGCCTGCAGCCGAGCATCGCCAGCGAAATTCCAGCGACTATCGCGTAATACGTGCAGCAACGCCGTGTTGAAAACAATGCGGCAACCTCATACAGCTTTACTCTCAACTGTACATGGCCGCGATGACCGCATCGGTGAACGCTTTCGTTCCGCTCTTGCCGCCGACGTCGCGGGTGAGCGTCGTGCCTTCGGTGTAGACGACTTCGAGTGCCTTCTGGACGGTCTCGGCGGTGCCGAATTCGTCGAGGTGATCGAGCATCAGGATGGCGCTGCGGAGGAGCGCAGTGGGGTTCGCCATGTCCTTGCCGGCGATGTCGGGGGCGGAGCCGTGGACGGCTTCGAAGACCGCACATTTCTCGCCGAGATTTGCGCCGGGAACCATGCCGAGACCGCCGACGAAGGCCGAGCAGAGGTCGCTGAGGATGTCGCCGTAGAGGTTTTCGGTGAGGATGACGTCGTACTGGTAGGGGTTCAGGACGAGCTGCATGCAGGTGTTATCGACGATGTGCTCGAGGTACTCGACCTGCGGGAAGCCGGTGGCGACGTTGCGGACGGATTCGAGGAAGAGGCCGTCGGTGAGCTTCATGATGTTGGCTTTGTGGATGGAGTGGATGCGCTTGCGGTTGTGCTTTGCGGCGTACTCGAAGGCGAACTTGGCGACGCGGGTAGAGGCTTTTTCCGTGATGACCTTCATACCCATGGCGACGCCGGGTTGCACCATGACTTCGAGTCCGGCGTAGAGATCTTCGGTGTTTTCGCGCACGATGATGAGGTCGATGCCGGGGTAGCGGGAGTGCAGGCCGGGGAGATTCTGGATGGGGCGGAAGTTGGCGAAGAGCTCAAACTTTTTGCGTAGGGTCACGTTGATCGACGCGAAACCACCGCCGATGGGGGTGGTGACGGGGCCTTTGAGACCGACGCAATCCTGCTCCAGCGACTCGTAGAGAGCCTTGGGGATGTACTCGCCGGTTTTTTTGAAGGCGTCGGCGCCGGCGTCCTGGGGGTGCCACTCGAAGGCGCAGTTATTGCCGTTGAGGCGGCCTGCGGTTTCGAGAATGGCGACGGTTGCGTCGGTGACTTCGGGACCGATGCCATCGCCCGG
>JAYVZU010000164.1:0-18495 GCA_043783075.1 Rhodanobacteraceae bacterium | reverse complement strand
CAATCTTTTTCACTTTGTTGTGCTGAAACGCAATCGCAGCAAACGACGGGAAGTAGCCGACCGCCTCCGTGTCATAGCCAGCGTTACGGATGTTGTAGTTCAGAATCGACGAAAGCAGTGTCACTCCATTGAACTGAATGCCATCGTTATTCAACGCCTCGACTAATCCGGCCGATCGCGTCGTTCCATAGGACTCGCCGAAGAGGAATTTCGGAGAATTCCAACGCTGATTTACTGAGATATAGCGCGTGATGAATTTGTCGAACGCGCGGATGTCTTCGTCTGTTCCGGCAAAGTCCTTCACCGTTCCCTTTCCTACCGCACGCGAGAAGCCGCACAGGGGCGCATCGATGAAGACGAGGTCGCTCTTATCCAGCAGGCTGTATTGGTTCGGGACGATGTCGAATGGTGCCGGGCCAGTTGCATCTGGGCTCGAAGTCACAACGCGAATCGGCCCAAACGATCCCATATGGAGCCAAATGGTTGCAGCACCGGGTCCGCCATTGTAGAAAAAGGTGACCGGGCGCGTCTTCGGGTCTGCCCCATCTGCGGTGTAGGCTACATAAAATATGCTGGCATTCGGCTTGTCTTTGTCGTCCCGAATCAGCAAGTTACCCGCTGTCGCCGAGTAGTGAATCGTCTGCCCCCCGCCGCTCCAGTCGTGTTTAGTGACTGCCGTTGTCTCAGGCGGAATCGGCACACTATCATCCGAGCCGAGCAACGCTGGAACGTCGGTGCCCGTTGCTCTTTGACGCGCCGCAGCTGGCGCCTGCGCTGAAAGTACACCGGTCAGCAGACCGGACAAGCAGACAGTGACGAACGTACGAGCAAACTGAATCGACATTGAGGAATACTCCTGAGGGTGTTCTTTTGTTACCGGAATGCCCTCATACTATCGTGTTTCGGACTTGCTTTCACGATTCGAGGCAGCGAATTGGCGGCTATAAAACCGATTGTCCTCCCGGTAGACCGGAAGGACATTTGTTACTGCAAGATCGTACTGGCGCTCTCTAGGTTGTGTTGTCCGGAATCAGCCGAGAGACGGTGAAGTTTCCGGCGATCTGCGTAAATATCTGATTCAGGTTGGAGGTCGGCTGCGCGGCTGACCCGCAGGACCCTCTGCCCTGGCTCGCCGTGTAATCAGAGAAGAAATACTGTGGTGCCGATGCCATCTGTTGCATGGTCTGGCAAGGTGTAAGCGCACCGGAATCGGTCGAGCAGCCACTCGAAGTTGCACCGTATGCCACGGTGTAGACCAGTGTTCCCGCCGTTGTTGCTGCAGCGGCTGCAGTAATTGCCTGCTGGCACTGCTTCACGTTGGATGGATAGGTCCCGTTTGAATTGGTCGACGTCATGTTGCTTGAGCTAGCGTCGCCGTCGCTCAAGATGATTATCACGTTGTGTGTTCCAGCTACCGATGAAGCGACAAGTTGCGCTTGCGCGGCGTAGATCACACCGGCATAGTATGTTCCAGCGCCACCGAGGGCCTGCAAACCGCTGCAGCTCGTCTTCCCACCAGCTGCGGCAACAACGCTCGATGTCTGGGTCAACGTAGTTGCCTTGGTAGATGACCGATAGTCGCTCGACAATGGAACGATCTGGTAGGTCGGAAGGGTTGGGTACGTATAGGCCGTAACAGTTGGCGAGTTACCACTGCAGTTATAGTCATTCGCTGCAGTTGCGGAGGTTACTCCCGGAAAGGTGAAGATGCTGACCTTGTCCACCGCTCCGGAGACATTTCCGCTGGTGACGGTTCCACAGGTTGTGAGATGAGACCCACAGGGCGACAGGTTTTGCAACAGCACCTGGACACCAGACAATGCGCAGGCAATGCGTGTCGACGTACATTGGCTGTCGTTGTCGTTGTTGTTCATCGAACCAGTCGTGTCCACAATAATAATTACGTTGTACGGGGTCGCGGAAGAGCCCTGCATCGCCGCAGTCGAGATGGCCGAGACTGGCATCGTCGCATGCCCGAACAATCCCATAAAGAACATCGGTACGTTCATCGTCTGCTTAACCTGAATTGCATTCGAATTTGACGGCGTACTGCACGCCATCCCCAAGTTCTTGAGCGCGGCCAGGCACTTAAGCGCCGGGTAGCCTGAAACCATGGTGACATTCGGTAGGCTTGACCGCGCATTCTTGGAGCCAGATACAGCGCTGTAGGTTGTCGCGATTGTTGTGGCAGTAGTGTAAGGCAGAGCCTGCGCTCCAGCCAGTGCGGCGGCATCCGTAGTCCCCTGCAACTGCGCCCGACAATACATCATGTGGCCTACGTCGGCGACCATCCCGGCCATGCCCAACAGGAATGTCATAATAACGGCGACAAGAGGAAGTACAGACCCCCGCTCGTCGGTCTTCAATCGCAGCAAGGAACAGGTGGGCGATCTCATTGGACCAGCTCCGTCATCTGCGCCTGGAGATTGCAGGTCGGTGCGAAGTTCGCCTTATAGGCCTGAAGGCTGCAGGGATAGTTCACGGTCATCGACGCCGGCTGGCCCTGAACCAGATTTGAAGGTGCCCCGGTTGTGTAGCTACCGCTGCTACAGGATGAGCCCGTGTATGTCGTGGTATTCAAGGTAAACGAGTAAGTGAAGCTACCAGGTGTTAACGTTGGAGCTGCGGCTTTCAAGGCCGCAACTGCTACAGCGCACGGATCGAGCGTTTGGCCGCGGCTAATCGACAGCTGCCGAGCGGCCACTGTCGTGGCATTGGTCAGGATCAGGTAGTTGTTCATCGCGAAGCCCATGACCCAAATTCCAGTTGCCACCAGCAAAAGTGGAGGCAGAGTCACGGCGAGCTCGATCAACGCGTTGCCATGGTCCTCATCCTTTTTCAGAATGGAAACAGCCCGCTCCAGGATGGACCGCAGGTCGACCGTGGCTTCGTTACTCTGCGCGTGCTTGTTGTTTACCGACATCGCATCACCTTTATCGAACAAAGATGATGATAAGTAGAGGTCAGCGAGAACATAATCCCACATCGGTCGTATCGCGGGGACATCCGTAAGCAAGTAGCTGGTTACCTTCACGGCATCTGCGCCAGTACCTGCGATGGCTTACCGCAGGAAACCACTTGGGTTCGCCCGTCAAATGGACGCGTCTCCCACACAATCCGAGGCAAAGAATATGCGAAACTAGCCAAGTGGCTTCCTCCGACCTATCCGGGCTCCTGCACAGTACGTTCGGCTTCCCTGCCTTCCGCAAGAACCAGGAGGCAGTGTGCCGCGCCGCGACTGATGGGCGCGATGTACTGCTCGTCATGCCCACCGGCGCTGGGAAGAGCCTTTGCTATCAGCTTCCGGCAATCGCCCGTGGAGGTACCGCGCTCGTCATCTCCCCGCTGATCGCGCTCATGGACGATCAAGCCGGGAAACTTACTGCAGCCGGCTTGAAAGTTGCGCGAATTCACTCGGGTTTATCGCGTGAAGACTCTCGCCAGGCCTGCCGTGACTACCTCGACGGCACACTCCAGTTCCTCTTCATCGCACCCGAGCGGATGCGTGTTCCTGGCTTCCCGGAGATGCTGGCGCGCCGCAAACCCGCGCTGATCGCCATCGACGAGGCCCACTGCATCTCCGCATGGGGCCACGACTTCCGCCCCGACTACCGCTTGCTGGGCGACTATCTCCCAGCACTGCGGCCGTCCCCGATCATCGCACTCACAGCAACAGCTACGCCGGCGGTCCAGAAAGACATCGTCACCCAGCTTCACCTCGACAAGCCAGCCCTCTTCATCCACGGCTTTCGTCGCGATAATCTCGCCATCGAGGCCGTCGAACTTTCGAAGCCGCGACGCACCGAGTTCGTCGCAAAATTCCTTGCCGACAAAGCTCGCCGCCCGGCGATCGTCTACGCTCCTTCCCGCCGCGTAGCCGAAGAACTCGCAGGGGAACTAGGCCGCAAGTTCCCCGCAGCAGCCTACCACGCAGGTCTCGGCCCCGACGTCCGGGAACGCGTGCAACGGCACTTCCAGTCCGGCAAACTGGACGTCGTCGTAGCCACCATAGCCTTCGGCATGGGCATCGACAAGGCTGACGTCCGCTCTGTCGTCCACTTCGCACTTCCGGCATCGGTAGAGGCCTTCTATCAGGAGATTGGCCGCGCTGGTCGCGACGGACTGCCATCGCGAACCGTCCTGCTCTACAGCTACGTCGACCGCAAGATTCACGAGACCTTCCTCAAGCGCGACTACCCTGACGTCAGTGAACTGGTGAAGGTCTCGAAGGCCCTTACCGACGAATTCCTGATGCCCGACGGTATTGCCGGCACCTTGCGGATGGACCGCGATGTTGTTGCGAAATCGCTCGAAAAACTTGCCTCGCAAGGTGCCGCGCAATTCGACATCGCTGGCAACGTCCGGAGATCCGGCACAGCCAACTGGCAGCCCGGCTACCAGCAACAGGTGGAGTTCCGTCGCAGTCAGATCGACCGCATGATGGCGTTTGCCGAGACCCAGCAATGCCGCATGTCCGCGCTAATCCGCCACTTTGGCGATACTGCCGACGCCCACCGCCCTTGCGGCCACTGTGACTTTTGCGATCCAGCAGCCACCAGCGCCGAACCCTTCGTCGAGCCCAATGCCGCGCAGGACCGTAACCTCCGCACCATTCTCCGCGCGCTCGACGGTCAATCCAAAGCCACCGGGCGCCTCCACACCGACCTGGCGGTAACGCCCGACCGCAAGGTCTTCGACGGCCTGCTTGACGGCCTCGCGCGTGCGGGCCTGATTGCCCTGAGTGCTGAGAACTTCACCAACGCCGAAGGCAAGAACATTCCCTACAAGAAGGCCTCCCTCACCTACGAAGGCCAGACGCTGGCAGCCAACACGCCGCTGGGAGTCGTGCTCCGGGGTGAAGGTGATGCACCTGCCAGGAAAAGCTCGAGCAAGTCCGCGAAAAAGTCTGGAAGCGGAAGGCTATCACTCGATGCCGTAGCGACGCCTCTAACGCCTGGCCAGAAGATTCTGGAGGCAAACCTCCGCGCCTGGCGTAAAGATGAAGCCGCCAAAACCGGCAAGCCCGCCTTCATCGTCTTCGGTGACACCGCGCTCCACACCCTGGTGCAAGCCTGCCCGGCGACCATTCCGGAGTTGCTGCAAGTCTCCGGCTTCGGCCCCGACAAGACGGAGCGATACGGCGCGGCCGTCTGCGCCATATGCCGCGGAGAGTTAGCACCGGTCGAAGGCGTTGCGTCTGAAAAGCCAACCCGCGCAACGCCGAAACGTGCCAAAGCTGCAGTTTCGGAAGATCGATTCCCTATTCCCTCGATCAAGGAACGTACCAGATCAGCCGAGAAATTCAGCGAATCCACCCAAACCTTCAAACGCGAGCGTTCGGTCGTCACCGACCCCGCCGACTCGCTCGATGCCGACCAGCAAGCTCTCGAACACCGTCTCCGCGAGTGGCGCAAGTCAGAGTCCGAGCGGATGGGCCTTCCCCAGTTCTTTGTTCTCGGCACCACCGCTCTACGCGGTATTGTGCTGTCTCGCCCGAAGACCCTGTCCCAGCTTCAGGCTGTCGGCGGAATCGACCGCGAGAAGCTGGACAAGTTTGGCGCAGAGATTCTCCAACTGTGCAACGCTTGACGTCGCATCACTAAGGCCAAGGTATCCTCCCACTATGCCGTCCAAACAGCCCATCGCCGATGCCTCAGCCGTCACCTTGGAGACCGCAGGTGAGACAGGAAACAACTGCTTCGGCTGCGGTGATCAGAACCCGCAAGGTCTGCACATGCACTTCGTCATCGACGATGCAGACCCGCAAGCCATCTCTGCCACCGCGACGATTCAACTCACCGCACTCCATCAGGGCCCGCCCGGCTGCATCCACGGCGGGATTATCGCCACCATGCTGGACGAGGCGATGAGCAAGCTGAATCGTGCACTTAAAGTCGTCGCAATGACCCGCCACATGGAGGTCGATTACCTCCGTCCGGTTCGTGTCGGAGACACCCTCACAGTCACGAGCCACCACCTGCGCCGCGAAGGCAAGAAGATCTTCCACGCCGCAGAGATCACTGGTTCAGAAGGCACTGCCCTCGCACGCGGAAAGGCTCTTTTCGTCGTGATCGACCCAGCACTCATCGCGCGGAAGCACTAAGTCTCAGCCTCTACGCCCCGGGCTTCAGCACAATCTTCATCGAATCCGGCTTCGGGTTCGACGCCAGGTGAATCGCCTCGCCGCACTCCTCAAGCGAGAAGCGGTGCGAGATCAGCTTAGTCAGATCCAGCGTCCCGTCGCGATAGCCGCTGAACACCAGGTCGATACCCTCCTGCTTGATCGCCACCGATGCCGAGTAAGACCCCATCAGCGTCTTCTCATCCATGCAAACAGCCGCAGGATCAAACGGCGCCGTACCGTGCTGTGTGCTCGCAAACAACATCACGCGTCCACCCGGACGTACCGCGTCCATCGCCATCGCAATCAAGGCATCCGCTCCGACAGCCACGAGAACTACATCCGCACCCCGGCCTTCCGTCGCAGCCTTTGCCGCGCCCACCACATCGCCGCGAGCATCGATCGGGTGCGTCAGGCCAAACTGCGCCGCAATTGCGTGTCGCTCAGGGTACAAGTCACTTGTCAGCACCGTCGCCCCGGTTCTGTGCGCCAACGCGGCAAGGATTACTCCGATACTTCCCTGCCCAACGACCAGAACGGTGTCGTCCGGCTCCAGATTCAGGAGCCGAATTGCCTTGTAGCAGGTGTTCACGGGTTCGATAAACGCCGCCTGCTCAAACGGAATATCGTCTGGAATCTTCACAACGCCACCGGTCGCGACGATCCAGTCCATTACGCGAATGTACTCGGCAAACCCACCACCCGCCGCCGCAAAACCAGCAGTTGTGCCGACCTTCTTGTAGGTCTCGCATTGTGCAAACGTGTGTTTGCGACAGTAAAAGCAGGTGCCGCACGGGATATGGTGGAACGCCATCACGCGGTCGCCGACTGCAAACTCGCTGACGCCAGCCCCAACAGCGGCAATCGTACCAGCCATCTCGTGCCCAAACACCCGCGGTGCAGCGTGCGAGCCAGTATGAATCTTCTTCAGGTCCGTCCCGCAAACACCACATGTATCGATGTAGATCAGCACTTCACCGGCGCCAATCTCCGGTACAGGAATCTGCTCGGGCAAAACGACATCAGTGTCTCGATAGACAGCTGCCTTCATGGTCGCTGGAACAGTCGTCACGTCAATCTCCCATCAAAATCTTACGTCCTGCAAAAAGACTTCTGTCACCTTAGCCAGGGCCTGAGCCGCCGCGGCACTATTGCTTCCCAACTGCGCCAGTGGAAACCAAAACTGCGGCCGCATCGCAATATAGGCCAGAAACGCAGCCATGCGCATCTTTCCATCGACATCGATGAACGGATTCAAGTCCGGCAAACTGGCGTCCATGCCATCCGACACGGCTTTGAAGCAGGCCATCGGTATTCCCCGCATTTGAGCGAGCCTCGCCACCGCCGCCGCCTCCATGTCCACAAGACTTGCGCCGTAGCTTGCCGCCAACCGCACCTTTTCAATGGAGTTGGCAACATGCCCGGTGGTCACAAGTCTTTCGCCGCTCACTCCCAAAGCAAACCGCTCTCCAGTGAGGGAATCCACAACCTCCGACACCGCGTAGCACTCGCGCAGTTTGGCAGAGGCGGTCAATGCACCTGACCAGCCTACAGACAGAACTGCATCCAGCGATCCGGCAAACTCCGCCGCAGTAAATGCCCGTCTTGCCGCCGCCGCACCCATCCCGGCGCAGACAGCAACCACCTGATTGTCCCCAACCTCCCAATCCCACATGGCAATGCCAGAGCCACGCGCTACTGGCATCTTTTGGGCCCGACGCACCAGTGGCTTCAACTCGGCCGGCAATGCTGCGATGACCCCGATCCTCATGGGTGCGGCGCATATCCGTGCGCCAAAAACCACTTTACCGCTGACTGCATCGCCTCGTATACTGGCTTGACCTGAAACCCAAGCTCACGTTCTGCTTTAGCCGCCGTCGCAAACATCATCTTGCGCCCCATCCTCACAGCCTCAACCGTCGCCCGAGGCTCTTTGCCACGCAGTTTTCCAGTAATGTTCTCATCGAAGAACGCAAATGCCATCGCCACCGCATGAGTTACCTTCATCGTCGGAGACGGTAGTCCCGTGATCGCGGAGAGGCGATCCAAAATCTGCTTCAGCGTAAGGTTTTCGCCACCCAGAATGTATCGCTCACCCGGCGTTCCACGCTCCAGCGCAACAACATGCATCCGAGCCACTTCGGCCACATCTACCAGGTTCAATCCTGTGTCTACATAGGCAGGAAAGTTGCGATTCAGGAAGTCCACAATAATCCGGCCAGTAGGTGTTGGCTTCGCGTCATGCGGCCCAATCGGAGTCGTCGGATTCAGAATCATGACGTGTTGCCCTGCCTGAGCAGCTGCAATTGCTTCCTGCTCCGCAAGAAACTTTGACCGCTTATAGTGGCCGATCATGTCGGCAAACGAGACAGGCGACGCCTCGTCCACAATCGTCCCATCGCGCTTGAAACCCATCGTAGCGACCGACGACGTATAGACGACCTTTGCCACGCCAACCTCACGCGCCAACTTCAAAAGTTCGCGTGTGCCATCGACATTCGCCGCATACATCTCTTTCGGATCGGGTACCCACAGCCGGTAGTCTGCCGCGACATGGATCAGCGCATCGCAGCCTGAGAGTGCGCTGCGCAAAGCCTGCGTCTGGCGCAAATCACCGACCACAGTCTCCGCGTCGATACCCTCTAGTCCAGCAAGATTGCTGGTGTTTCGTGTCAGAAGATGCAACCTGGCGCCCTTTGCTGCGTAAGCTCGGGCCACATGTCCACCGACGAACCCGGTCGCGCCGGTGATGAAGACTTTCATCGTTCGGCCTCAGACGTCCAGACTTTCCGGCTCGATCTGGATGTTCGTCTCGCCGGCAGCCTTCTTCTCCCAGTACTTCTTCACCCACGCTTCAAACGTCTTGCCGGCAGCCGTATCGCGGCCAGTAAACGCCAGCGCGGCGATATCCGAGTAGGCCACATTCAACTTGCCAACATTGTCCATCGGGATAATCCGGATGAACGACTGAGCCAGCGAAGCCCCCTGGCGGCGATCAAAGAGATAGCCCTCAACCTTGGAGCCGTCCTTCAACGTGACAGTAATGTCTCCGCGGTAATCAAATGCCTTTTCAAGCGCCTCGCGAACCTCGGCATCGGACGCAAGCTCCGGGATCCAGCCCTCAAGATTCTCGCGTTCACGCCCAGCCGCATGCTCCATTTCGTCAGGATTCATGTGCTCCAACTGTGCAATCTTCGCTGCTTCCTGCTGTGGTGTAGACATATCTCTCCCTCAGATCGGTCTGTAATTTTCAGGACTTCGGTTAAGGTTCCTAGTCGCCAGAAACGCTCTGAAGCTCCGAGTTCTGCGTCGCGGGTTTGATATCCGCAATCGCCACCAACGGGCCATGCGATTCCGGCTTCCAGTTATCCAGAATCCGCTGCGCGCCTTCGTCGTCGTAGCTCGAAAGCATTGCCT
This sequence comes from Rhodanobacteraceae bacterium, assembly GCA_043783075.1. Lineage (GTDB taxonomy): Bacteria > Acidobacteriota > Terriglobia > Terriglobales > Acidobacteriaceae > Edaphobacter. Next base: position 8,957 of record JAYVZU010000164.1, on the reverse strand, counting down.
TCACGGTCTGAAACATGCCCTTGAACGAGCCGAACGTGTAGTTCACACCGCTGGCTTCGTAGCCCGAGTGCACCATGCAGTTCGCGCAACGCGGGTTGCCGGATTCAGTTCCGTAGTTCTGCCACTCAACCGTCTCCATCAACTCCTTGAAGGTATCGGCGTAGCCATCCTGCAGCAGGTAGCAAGGCTTCTGCCAGCCGAAGATCGAGAACGTCGGCATGCCCCATGGCGTGCAGGTCAGATCTTTCTTGCCCATCAGGAATTCCATAAACATCGGCGAGGCGTTGAACCGCCAGGTCTTCTTGCGATTCGCAAGAATGGCGCGGAACATCTTCTTCGACTTCGCGCGACCCAGAAAGTGCTGCTGGTCTGGCGCCTTGTCGTAGGTGTACCCAGGCGAAACCATCATGCTCTCAACACCCGCGACCATCAACTCATCGAAGTGCTTGCGGACACTGTTCGGATCGGCTCCGTCAAAAAGCGTGGTGTTCGTGGTCACGCGGAAACCCGCGTCTACCGCAGCCTTCACGCCTTCCATGGCGATGTCATACCCACCTTCGCGGCAGACCGAAAAGTCATGGTGCTCGCGCTGGCCGTCGACGTGAACCGAGAACGAAAGGTACTTGCTCGGCTTGAAGAGGTGCAGCTTTTCCTTCAACAGCAGCGCATTCGTACACATGTACACATACTTCTTACGCGCCACCAGGCCGGCGACAATCTCGGGCATCTGTGGATGCAGCAGCGGCTCACCGCCGGGGATTGCAACCATCGGCGTACCGCACTCCTCTACCGCCTGAAAGCAGGCTTCCGGTGAGAGGTCGGTCTTCAAAATATGCGCCGGGTATTGAATCTTGCCGCAACCAGCGCACGCCAGATTGCAGCGGAACAATGGCTCCAGCATAAGGACCAGCGGATACTTCTTGCGGCCCATCAGCTTCTGCTTCAAAACGTACGTCGCGACGGTCCATGCCTGCGATACGGGAACTGCCATGCTTAACTCTCCTTTTACCCGAAATCTCTGGGTGCCCCATCTCAAACAGTTTGATCGTTTGAGATAGGTTACAAAAATCTCTACGCTGCAGCCTCACGCTCCATAGCGCGCTTGTAGGTCGTAAGCGCCAGCAGCGGGAAGTAATCGCGATACAAGTGGTACGCCAGGTAAAACACGCGGGGGAAACCTGTGCCGGTGTAAATCGCCTCGCCGTTCCGCCCCTCGGCGGATTCATCCCAGGTGCCTTCAGCAGTCTGGCGATCCACTAACCATCGGATGCCCTTCGCGACTGAATCGCTTCTTGTATCTCCAGCGGCGAGCAAGCCAAGTACTGCCCAGGCGGTTTGCGACGGGGTCGAGGGTCCGACGCCACGAGTACCAGGATCGTCATAACTTCCGCACGTCTCGCCCCAGCCACCGTCGGAATTTTGCACCATGCGGATCCACTCCGCAGCCTGTTGGACGGGAACTTCATGGTTCCAATAACCCATGGCTTCCAGACCGCGCAGCACAAGAAACGTTCCGTACAAGTAATTGACGCCCCAGCGGCCGAACCAACTACCGTCGGGCTCCTGCTCTTCCAGGATGAACTGAACCGCTCTCTCAACCCGCTGATCGCGACGGGTATATCCATAGGCTGCCAGCATCTCCAAAATGCGTCCGGTAATGTCGACCGTCGGTGGGTCCAGCATGGCATTATGGTCAGCAAACGGGATGTACTGGAAGATCGTCTTGGTATTGTCCTTGTCGAACGCCGCCCAGCCGCCGTTCTTGCACTGCATCGCGAATACCCACGTAATGGCGCGCTGCTCCACCTCGTGCTGATACCGTTCGCGAGGCGTCTCGACAGCCTTTAGCGCGAGCAGAACCTCCCCGGTATCATCGACATCAGGGTAATACTCGTTGTTGAACTCGAAGTACCAGCCGCCCGGTTCGACGTTCTTGACCTTCTCTGCCCAGTCGCCCTTATTGCGAACTTCCTTGGAGAGCAGCCACTCGGCCGCCTTCACCATGCGCGGATCGGTGCTCGGCACACCGGCTTCGCCGAGGGTTGAGACAACCTGCGCTGTATCCCAGACTGGCGAAAAACAAGGCTGCATCCGGAACGTCGGCGTCGGATAATCAGGCGTCCCATCCGGGCAATCGATCCCGAGCTTCTCAAACTCGTCCATCGCACGGATGACCTGCGGATCGTCAGCGGAATATCCGAGGTAGCGCAGCGCAACGATGGCGTTCAGCATGGCTGGATAGATCGCGCCGAGCCCGTCCGAACGCTCAAAACGCTGCAACATCCATTTCTCGGCCTTTTTCAAAGCCATCTTCCGCAATGGTCGAATGTGAACCCGCTCGGCCAGATGTGCCACACGGTCGGTAAAGATAAAGAAGTTCCGCCACGAGATGGGGTGTTTCCGATCCCAGCGCAGGCGCAGGTCGCAGTTCGCTCTACCACCTAGATAAAGCTCGTCAATCCCCTGCTCCTGCGGAATCTTTCGAAATGGTTTTTTCGCGTAGATGATCGACAGCGGCACCAGAATGCCACGCGACCACGAGCTGATCTCGTAGATATTGAAGTAGAACCAGTTCGGGAACAGAATAATCTCTGGCGGGATCGCCGGCACCGCGTCGTAGTCGTACTGACCCAGCGAACAGAGATAGATCTTGGTGAAGGTATTGCACTCGATCACGCCGCCCAGCGACAGCACGTTTTCCCGCACCTTCACCATGAGCGGATGTTCGGCGGTATAACCCATCAGCTTCAGCGCCAGGTAGCATTTGACGCCGTAGTTCACATTGGAGGGGCCACCCGGATACAGGCTCCAACCGCCATCTGAATTCTGGTGCCGGAAAATCTCGTTGACGGCCCGCTCCATCTTGCCGCGGTTCCCTGTCCCCAGCAGGGTGTGCATAAAGATGTAGTCGGCCTCGAGCATGCTGTCTGCTTCGAGTTCCCCACACCAATATCCATCAGGATGCTGCAATCCGAGCAGCCAGCGGGTTGATTTTGCAATCCCCTCCGCTACGTGGTCCAAGCCGATGTCGATTCGGCCGAATCTTGGATTGGCCGATCGCTTCCCCACCTGCGGATTGCTGGGACTGTCTTTACTACTCATCAATGGCAAACTCTCTGCACCCAGATCCGTGGGTGAACGTGCGGTTTCCGAACCAGCTCAGCGCTCCGTTCAGCGAGGCTGAGCGGCTGCGATCGCAGTCACAATCTCCGGAGGCAGGGCAAAGCGGACATTCTCCGGCATCACCTCTACTTCGTCCACATCACCATAACCCTTTGACTGCAGAAATTCCACAACCGCTTCCACAAGAACTTCGGGGGCAGACGCACCGGCCGTAACGGCAACCGTGTTGACTCCCTCCAGCCATTCAGGCTGGATTGCATCAGCGCTATCAATTAGATAGGAGTTCGTGTCGAGATTCTTCGAGACCTCAACCAGCCGATTCGAGTTCGAACTATTCTTCGATCCGACCACCAGGACCAGGTCCGCGCCATGAGCCACATTCTTTACCGCAACCTGACGATTCTCGGTCGCATAGCAGATGTCCTGGGCGTGGGGTCCGGTAATGCTGGGGAATTTGCGCTTCAAGGCGTCAATCATGTACTTCGCCTCGTCCAGCGACAGCGTCGTCTGGGTCAGGTAGGCGACCTTCTCCGGGTCCGGAACGACCAGAGCGTCGACCTCTTCCAGAGTCGAAACGACTTGCGTGACATCCGGCGCTTCGCCCTGTGTACCCTCCACCTCTTCGTGGTCGCGGTGTCCAACCAGCACGAGGGAGTAGCCCTGCTTTGCAAACTTGATAGCCTCAACGTGAACCTTCGTCACTAGCGGACAGGTCGCGTCGATCACCTTCAACTTGCGCTCCTTGGCGCGAGCCCGGACAGCCGGCGAAACGCCATGCGCCGAATAAATCACACGAGCGCCTTCGGGCACCTCGTCGAGTTCGTTGACGAAAATAGCGCCCTTCTTGGCGAGATCCGTCACGACATAGCTGTTGTGGACGATCTCCTTGCGCACATAGATCGGGGCTCCAAACGTATCGAGCGCAATCTGGACGATGTCAATGGCGCGCACCACTCCGGCACAGAAGCCGCGAGGCTTCAGAAGGAGAACACGCTTGGTCGCCGGGGATACTTCCGGCTCATGGGTCACGGGGTCGATTATGGTGGCGGTCACTTTCCAAGTATACCGCTTTCACCCGCGTACGGCATCAGGAATGCACCATTACTGGTTCAAACCGGACATAATCTCCTGTTTCAACAGGATGCGGCTGCGCGCGCTACAGTCGTGAGTCGTCCTTGCACATCGTATGACCACAATCGCAGGTCAGGGTGGTCAGCCCTTCAGAATCCTCGCAGAAATCGGAACAATACTTCGATCCCGATACCACCAGGCAGCTACATGTCTCGTGGGCACAGGTTTTTGCTTGAGTCGATACGTCAGTCATCGGGAGCCTCCAGGGCAATCATTCCCCGTTGGATGCAATTCAGTTATGACATGGAACACCAAAAGTTGGGTCACGCGTCACAATTCGATGAATTCAGCGAGTCGCAGCAATCAGATTTTCGGCATGGCGCAGGCTCGTCTCGGTAAGCGTGGCCCCGCTCAGCATGCGCGCAATCTCGCGAACCCGCTCATCTTCTTCCATCCGCCGGATGTTGGTGTGCGTCCGCCCCCGCGATTCGGTCTTCTCGATCAGAAAATGCTGGTCGGCAAACGCTGCAATTTGAGGCAGGTGCGTGATGCAAAGTACCTGCTGCGTCTTCGAGAGAGCCTTCAGTCGTTGGCCAACAGCCTCCGCCGCCCGACCGCCAATCCCGATATCGATCTCGTCAAAGACCAGCGTCCGCGGCAACGCAGCCTTTCCCTTCCCGGCTCGTGACGCAAGCAAGACGGCATCTTCCACCGTAACCTTCAATGCCAACATCACGCGCGACATCTCGCCTCCACTGGCAATCTCATCCAGCGGCTTAAGCGGTTCGCCAGCGTTCGTTGCGATCAGATAGCCGACCTCGTCCCAGCCATGGGCTGTCCAGTTTCCGCGGTCGCGGCTTGCCTGAACCTGCACATGGAAGCGCACCTTCATTGCCAATTCGTTGATTTGCTTCTCCGCCGCCTTCTCCAGCAGCTTTGCCGCGTCACTTCGAACCTTGGTCAAACCTTCTGCCGCCGCCGAATACTCTGCTGCCTGTCTTGTCTCGATCCCACGCAACCCAACCAGCAACGCATCGCGATTTTCGACCTCGGCAAGTTGACGCGCCGACTCCGCCCCAAACGCGATCACTTCGGCCAGCGTCTTACCGTACTTGCGTTTCAGCCGGTCGAGCGCCGCCAGACGGTCTTCAATCTCCTCCAGCCGCTCCGGGCCAGACTGCACATTCTCGGCAAAATCACGAGCCGTTGCGCTTACATCTTCCACCGCAGCCTTCGCCGCCTGCAATTGTTGCGCGGGTTCTACAAAACGCGCGTCGTATCGAGCCAGTTCCTCGACCAACTTCAGTGCCTGGCCCAGCGTGGTCTCAGCGGATTTCTCATCCTCATATAGCAACTCGTGCGCGCCCATTGCGGCAGCGTAGAGCTTTTCGGCATTTGCAAGAACTCGTTTCTCAGCCTCAAGCCGCGCGTCTTCATCCTCGCCGTCGATCTCCGCCTGGTCGATCTCCTTGCTCTGGAATCGCCACAAGTCGGCCATCCGCAGACGGTCCTGCTCGTCCGAGACCATCGCCGCCAGACGTGCCTGCGTTTCGTGCCAAGCCTGATACGTTGTCGCAACCCGCTCGCCGGAGATCGCTCCAAATCTATCCAGCAGAATCCGTTGCTGCGCCTGATCAAAGGAGCCCAGCGTCTCGCCCTGCGCATGGATCAGAGCCAGTTCGGGAGCAAGCTGGCGCAATACTCCGACCGTCGCCGGCTGATTGTTGATGTAGACCCGCCCCTTGCCGTTGGCTACGATCTCCCGCCGCAACAGAACACCCTCCGCATCTGATTCAGTATCGATTCCATTCAAAGCCAGCACCGCGACGGCCCCGGGTGTGGTCTCGAAGACGCAACTCACCACGGCTTTTTCCGCACCGTGCCGAATAAAGTCTGCCGATGCCTTGCCGCCAAGCAGCAGCGCCAGCGCGTCGATCAGAATCGACTTTCCAGCACCCGTCTCACCGGTCAGCAGATTCAGCCCGAGGCCGAACCCCGCCGTTGCCCGGTCGATCACCGCATAGTTCTCCGCACGCAACTCCAGCAGCATCTTCGCTTCGCCCCACCTTCGCTCTCGGAAAGCGTAGCACGTCCGTGTTTCCTGCCACGTACTCTGAGCGCGCTGAGGCACCCATCTGTCGAAGCGATTGTTGCCGTTTCCGACAACCCAAAACTTAATCCGGCACCGCCGACGCGTCTTCCACCGTCTTACAGTCGGTACACTCATAGCGAGAAGGCAAAAAAACTCATGATTCTATCCCTGATGAACTCGCTCGCCCTGGTCCTGCTGCAGGAACCAGACGCCACCGGCGCATCGCTGCCGACCGCTGCACATACCTCCGCGATGGGCGAAATCCTGCACAACACCGGCCCCGTGGCGATCTGCGTGCTGATTCTGCTTGCGCTGCTAAGCGTCTTTTCCTGGACGATCATGATCGCGAAGTATCGCAGCTTCTCGACCGCCCGCGCGCAGTCCGCTCGGTTCCTCCGCGCCTTCCGGAAGTCCGGACGTCTCAGCGAGATCGCCGCCGTCGCCGACCAGTTCAAGCCGTCACCGCTGGCCGCCGTCTTCACCGAGATCAACGACGAGTACCACCGCCAGACCAACGGTCGTGGCCACCCGCGCAATCCCGTAGGCCTGGAGCGCGCCGCTGCCACCGCATCCAGCGAAGCCCTTACGATCATGGAAGAACGGCTGACCTGGCTCGCCACGATCGCCACCAACGCCCCCTACATCGGGCTGTTCGGTACAGTCTGGGGCATCATCGACGCCTTCCACGGCCTCGGTACAGCCGGAGCAGCGACGCTGCGAGCGGTCGCCCCCGGAATCTCGGAAGCCCTTGTTACGACAGCCGCCGGAATTCTAGTCGCGATCCCAGCCGGAGCCGGATACAACCAGCTCACTTCGCAACTCCGCGATTTCGGCGCTCGCATCGACGACTTTGGCCGTGAGCTTCTCAACGCGATCGAGAACGCCGCATCCTACACTCCGCCCGCGCCCACGACACCGCCTGCCGGCATGTCCGGCGAACACCGGAGGGTGTTCTGATGGCCTACTCCACTCAACTGGGAGGCGGTCGCCGCCGCACCCAGACCGCGCTCTCCGAGATCAACATCACGCCGCTCGTCGACGTCGTACTCGTGCTGCTGCTCATCTTCATGCTCACGGCGCCAGTGCTGCAGTCAGGCATCGATGTCACCATCCCCAAGACCCGCTCGACCGCAACTCTGACCGAAGAGCGCATGGTCATCACTATCGACAAGGATCAGAACGTCTACCTCCAGGCCGGTGGCGCAGACAAGCAAGTCAACGTCGCAGACCTACCCCGGCTTTTAGGCGGAAAGAGTAAAGACCCCGCCAAGAAAACGGTCTATGTTCGGGCCGATGAGCGCGTTCAATTTGGCGCATTCGCTTCCGTGATGGAGTCGGTGAAGAGTGCTGGAATTACCAACATCTCTATCGTCACCCAACCTATCCAGAAATGAGCTGACCACGCGAACTAAGGTCATTCTGAGCACCGCGAAGAATCTCAGTATTTAGTCTTTTGCCTTTGTCGCTGTTCCTGAGATATGTCCGAACTTCAGTTCGGACACCTATAACCCAGAAGTATCCGGACTTTAGCTCCCGGGACATGTATTCCTGACTCGAACCTCGAATGTCCACTCTCTCCCAACCCGTCTCGAACCAGCCACTGCCGATCCGCCCCCGGCACGAGGCCGAGCGCGAAAACGTCACTGCCAGCTTCATCATCGCGATAACCCTTCACGCCACAATCATCGGCATCGCTCTGGCCTGGGCCTTCCTCGCCAACGTCGGCCACAGTTCCTGGGGAGAAAACGCAGCACAATCCGGTGCCATCTCGGCGACGATGGTTCCATCGATCCCGCTTCCATCCAGGCAGCGCTTCAAGGAGGACAGTGTCCTAACCTCCGAGACCCCGAGTGCCGCACCCGAGCCTCCGAAAGCCAAGGCCGAGGTAGCCCCGAAGCCGGACGAAGTCCTGATCCCCGACAAGGTCATCAAGAAGCCCACCAAAATCGCTGAAAAGGCTGCACCCGAGCCACCCAAACACCCGCAACCTGCAACTCCCGAACCCACCAAAGCGACGATGGGTGAGACCTCCGGCGTCCGCATTCCCGAGGCCGTCCAGCAAGTCAAAAACGGCACCGCCAGCATCACCCTGGACGACCGCAGCTTCGGCCAGCGCTACGCCTACTACGCCCGCATCGTCGACCAAAAGGTCTCGGAGAGCTGGAACTCGCAGCAGATCTTCCCCGGCGCGACCACTGGAATGCGAGCCGTTGTGCTCTTTACGATCAACGCGGACGGCACGCCCTCCGATCCGCGCATCCTAACGAAGAGTGGTTCGACTTCGTTCGACACGCTCGCCATCCGCACCATCCAGCGCATCGATGGCTTCGGCCCTTTGCCGCAATCGAAACCGATTACTGTCCAATTTGCGCTGGACTATAAGCAACCCTGAAAGCAGCCCTGAAAACAGTCTAGATTTCCTCAAGAAATCGCATCTGACCCATGCCAATTCCCGGCATGTGCCCACTTCGACAAGCCGAATCAACAGCCTTTCCGTCTACCATAGGAGACGAATGGATCGCACAGCCTACTCCCCGACTCCATCGCGAACTCTTCCCATGTTCGCGCTCCTGCTCTTCCTCGTTGGCCTGATGTGCGCCCCGTTGCGCGCGCAGGATATCTTCGGCGAAGCCAGCAAAGCTCCAGCAGTGCTCACCCGGGTCGCAGTGGC
>JAYVZU010000163.1:0-6200 GCA_043783075.1 Rhodanobacteraceae bacterium | reverse complement strand
GAAAATACACTTGTATCCTGCGGCTGGAGAGGATTACCCTGTGTGACGCCGGCAGAACGAGCCGCCAGGGTGACACAGAGCGACCGGTCACTCCCTTCTTGAGGTTCTCTTCATGAATCGCACCTCGCTCGTGTCAATCATCGTTTCAGCCATTCTGATTATCGGCATCGTGGTCTATCTGGCCAGGCCACGCACCGACGAGACTGAGAATGCGCGGCCGCATGGGGTTCCCATCCCCGCCCAACCTGTTAAGGAACCCGGCAGTACAGCATCTACGCTCGTAAGCTGCACGGGTCCATTGAGTTCGCAGGTTCCGATCGCGAATCTGGCTGCTCGACGCCAATGGGCTCATTCACTGCTGGTGTCAAACCACGTGGAGTCATCCCTGACAGAACTCCGCAATATCGCGACTATCGATCCTGGCTACCCAGCCATCAATCTCGAGATTGCCGAAGCGTTGATTAAATCCAGGCATCCCAGCGATGCGAAGGATGCGATGAAGTTGCAGGTCGAAATCTCCGAGTGCCTGGCAAACCTGCCACACGATGCTATCGAGGAATACTGCAAAGCCCAGTGGGTGTCGGAGCCCCAGGGTGGCTGTGCTGCAGAGCTTACGAGAATCAATCATCAAGCGCACTATGTGGCGGGGCGTGTCGACGCCGAATTGACTCGCCCGCCTGAGCCTCGTCCCACTTCGGCCCCGATCTCTGTTGCGCCTCCCGGTCCGCGAGTGGTGACGCCCGATGCTACTCCGGCGCTTATTCCGGCGGGGTCAACGGCACCTGCCCCGGCCTCGGCTGTAGCTGCAAAACCGATTGCTACCCCACCTGTTACGCCACCCTTGGTGTTGCCCCCCATCAATATTAAGACCACTGAAGCGTCGGAGCACGTCGGCGAACTTGCCAGAGTGTGCGGCGTGATCGCCACCAAGCGCACTGCTGAAACGACTGGCAAGCCGACTTTTATCAACCTGGACCGCCCATTTCCAAATCAGACCTTCACAGTCCTCGTCTGGGACAAGGATGCCCCAGCGGTGGGAACTCTTCCCGAAACCGGAAGCCTCTGCGTGACTGGCACAGTAGTGCTGTATCGAGGAACGCCGGAGATCATTCTTTACGACTCAAAGAGTTGGTCTCAGTAACCGGGCCACAGGTCTACTCGTTTCGAGGGTCCAAGCCCGAGGAATCGGCAGAGCACAACTTACAGGCTTATTGGTGGGCGGATTCCCCGTCTGCAACCGATTCTGGCTTGGATCTTTTGCTGAAGCCCACCAAAAATCCGGCCAGAATCCCACAAGCAAGACCGACAAAACCCACCAGAAACCAACGAGGATATACCTGAATTCCCGGGCCCGTAGCGGCATCGACCGTCCGGACGGAATCGCCGGCGGCATGCGAAGCGCTTGTCGATGAAGTCTGCTCCTCCAACCCAGCGATCAACTCGTTGCAGAACGTCGCGGAAAGCTGCGGACTCCAGGAATCGCAGGTGATCTCGTACAAATTCTGCGGCTCAACCCGTCTGACTTTAATTTGTTGATTTGTCTCAGCAACCAGATTGGCATAGAGGATGGGCTCCATTCCTCCCAGGTGGAGATCGCGCAACCCTCTTGAGATTGCATCTTGACGTAGGATCGGATTTCCATGAGGCCGAAGCAACAGGCGCTCCGTGACTTGACCTGCCAATCTCCCGTCCCGGAGGAATGTCTCTGGCGAGGTCGGAAGAAATGGATTCGACGAGGAACCAGGGTCGGTTGTCTTTGCTGGAGCCAATGGCAGATAAACCGAAACGCGGCTCCGGTAAACCGGCAACGATGGCATATACAAGAGCAGAGCGACTACGAGACCAGTCAGCGCGGTCGCCACTCCTTCCGCTGGCTTCAGCTCAGGTCGTCGTGTCGGAAAAAGTCTGAGGTGTTCCCCGGAGCGACCCACTACCACCGGCGCCGATGACTCGTTGGGACTCTCTTCTTCAATCAGAAATCGACGCGACGCGTTAGGTGACGAGAAATCCTGGGCACGGGAAATCTGTGGAACCTTTTCCCGAGCCGGGCCCGACGTGGTCGGTTCGACTTGCGGTACGAGGGCTAACCGCTCGCCCGAAACAGGACGGTGACTCGGGGCGTCTCGCTGTCGCTGTGGCCAACCCTCGTGACTATTCTTAGGATCGACCAACTGCCGATGCACTAGGACATCCGGGTTCAGGTCGGCCAACTCCTCGGTCGCGTTCTCGTCATAAGAGGTCGCATTGGCTTCCCCTTCTAATGCCGGGGGCGGGATGGGGTCAATCGCGCTGCGATGCAGCACATCCTGAATGATCTTCCCCAGATCCTGAAAGATGGGCGGCAACTGATCCATCGAATCGTCCGCTGTCGCTCCGCCCCAGGCGACTGCAACGAGAATCAATAGCTCGGCGTCCGACGCCTGAAAATGTTCATTCAATACGATAGAGCGGAGCATTGAGCCAAAATCAAGGGCAAACGTCTGGGACTTCCTCAGGGCTCTTACCAGCGGTGCCAAATCTTCCGGCGCACCACACGCAACCCGGTAAGTGCAGCTAAACGCGCGAAGTTCAGCGACGTATTCAGCGAATCGATCCGCGTGGATGTGCATTTCGGAAAATGCAGCCATAGGGTTACCTGAGATGCAGAGGTCACGCTCTGGGTCTCTTTGCCGATGAGTATACATCTTCGAGAACAGGCGGAATGGAGGCAATTGCCCACTACCGGCCCGTTTCGCAGCCGATCAACACCACGCCGCCAGACGGATTCCACTCCCTGAAATGAGCGGTGCAATGAGGGAAGTTCACCCATTCAATCCCTCATTCCCGTCCCCCACCCGTGATCAGTCCAGAGCCTGAAGTCCGGACCTAAGTTCTTTAGATCCGGACTTTCGGACTTTAGCCTGGGGCGTATTCCAACGCTACAAATCGGGTGTTATTTCTCCATTTTGGGTAGTTCCATCAACAGGCCGCCGCTGCCGGTTTGGACTGTGGGGAGCGCGCCGTTCCAGCGATCGATCAGGGCTTTCTGGTTTTCGATCTTGCGGAGTTCCAGAAGCTGCGGCGTCAAGCTGGTCTGGCGGATGCGGTTGGCTTCCGATTCGCCTTGTGCGCGGGTGACTGCGGCTTTGGCCTCGCCTTCGGCGGCGGCGACGGTTTTGGCGGCTTCGGCCTGGGTCTTGGCTAGCTCGTTGCGAGCCTGTTCGGCAGCCTGGATCGCCTGCGCCTTGTTCGTGATCGCCGCTGCGATTACTGCCGGGACGCGCGGCGCTCCGATGAAGCCGAACTGCTGAATGCCTACGCCGACGGGGTCCATCTTGGTCTGGATGAGCGCCTGGACCTTGGCGAGGAATTCGGCCTTCTGCTCTCCGTAGATCTGTTCTACCGAGTAAGTCGACGCGACTTCGTTGAGCGAGTTGCGGACGATGTCGCGCAGGATGCCGTGGGTGAAGGTTTCGAGGTCGCTGACGCGGTATTTGACGTAGAAATCGGGCACGCGATTGGGCTGGATCGCATAGCTCAGCGAGACGTCGGAGTAAATTTCCATTCCCTCTTTCGAGTTGTAGCTCATCTCTTCGTTGGAGGCGCGGCCTTCGTTCAGGTTGGCGGTCCACTTGACGGTCTGGACGAAGGTGGGGAACTCGATGATCTGCGAGCGGAGCGGGCTATAGAAGACCCAGCCGGTGCGGATGGGAATCTCGCTGGCACCGCGCTGCGAGCCGCTGAGAACGATTTCGACGCCTACATAGCCTGCGCCAATACGCGTGACCGAGGCGAGGTAGTTGAAGAAGACGAGCGCGACGATGAACAGGACGAAGCCGAAGCCGAGGATCCGCAGGAAACCCCTGGAGCGTTGGAGTTGGGCGTCGATATCGATCTTGCGGCCGGAGTTGCCGTTGATGGTGGGACCAGTAAAGTTCTCAAACATGGTAGTGTCCTTTTCTTATGCGGGGGTTGGAACAAAATACGGAGATTCCGGCTGTGCCAGAATGACGGCGTTCGGGGCGGAGAAATTAGGGGCGGTCAACCCCACCGCCTGTTCCAGATCCCGCGGAACGCGACAATGCCCGCCGCTGCGGTGAGCAGCAGGAGACACGTGCCTTCCAGGACGGCCACGTTACTGGGCAGATTGAGTAAATGAAATGCTTTGACCATGCCCTCGAAGAGGAGCAGGAGCATTAGAAAGGAGAGCAACGATTTAATCGCTACGTACACAAGTCCTCGGCCGTTAGTGCTTGGCCCCTATAACCAATCTCAGATTAGACCTGAATGAGAGAATTCTCAATCCTGACTTAGGTCACCTGTCGCATTTGTGTCCACATAACAACAACTACGGAGATTCTGGCTTTGCCAGAATGACGTTCGTGGTGAGTGGGAATGAGGTATGTCGGAGTCTAGTTGTGGTTGGAATGGCGGTGGGAGCGGGCGACGTAGTGGCCGATCAACCACCCGGACGCGCTGCCGATGAGCACGTCGGAGGGAAAGTGTTGCTGGCCGAGGACGCGCGTCAGGCTGACGCCGGTGGCGGCGGTGTAGACGCCGATCTTCATCCACTTGGAGGGGTAGCGTGAGGCGAGGACGGCTGCAGTGCTCCACTCGACGTTGCTGTGGGTGGAGGGGAAGGATGAGTTTGGGCCAGCGATTCCTTTGAAGAACTGGCCGCGTTGGCTGTCCTGGTAGGGTCGCTCGCGCCAGGTGGCGAGCTTGAGGGCTTGCGCGAAGATGACCGAGTCGGCGCCTGCCTCGGCGACCAGCATGCCGGATTCGCGCTCGTACTCGTGGCCGCCGATGCGTCCGTAGACGTACATGCCGAGCGGTAGCCCGACCAGGCCGCCGACGAGGACGTTGGATGCATTGATGTTGGCCTGGTTCCAGGGGCCGTCTTTGGTGATGACGGTGTTCATGGTGTAGTGGTCGGTGGCGAAGGCCACGCCGGTGGCTCCGGCGAGTGGGAGGAGCCACTTGAGGTCGTGGGTGCGGAGTTTGGCGGGGCTGAGGAGGATCGCCTTCTCATCGTGCAGGATGTTCATGGGGAGCTGCGGGATCGTATCGTGGGCGCCGGTCTCTGGCCCATTGACCAGGTAGGGAGGCATGGCGGTGGCGGGCATGGGCGCTTCGGGCAGCTGGGCCGAGGTCGCGGTCTGCTGGGCGAGGGCGCCGCAGCTGAGCGCCAACAGGGTGATGGGGAGGGCGAGCGCGCGGGATAGACCCAAGAATGACCTGCTTTCCGGTTTGGCGTGATGGCTTGCCAATTCGGTTCGATGCACGAATTGGCAATGGATCCGCCTTTAAACTGTTGGTGGAGCGATTATTGGTAAATTGTGGCTGCTTAATCAGAATAGCCGAGGGATTGGAATTTAGGCTGATCTCGTCAGGTTGTGCCCTGGATGCAACGTTGGGCGTAAAGAATCGTCGTGGGCGTGACCGACCGTGTGGGCGGCGGGGGATACAATTGCGGGACATCTGACACCTGGAGCCTCAATGTCACCTCGCATGATTTGCTTTGTTTTGGCCGCAGCCATATTTGTCCCTGCGATTTACGCCCAAAAAGCTCCCTCTGAATCCTCGATTACCAAGGAATTGGAGGGCCTGAGAGGCGTTCCGGATCCGCAACGCCCTACTGCAACGATCAAGATTGCGATGGATATTCGGACGCTTCCGGCGGGAATTCCGAAAGTTCGGCTTGCGAATGGGCTGTCCGGCCTGTCGACCGAGGGCGACCCGGGCAAGGACGCGCTTGAAGCCGTGGCGCAGACCCTCGCTCTGGCGTTGAAGGAGAACCCAATTGCTCCCAAGACCCCGGATGGACCGCCGTCGAGCGCGTATATGGAGCTGGCGAAGCTGATCCGCTACGAGCATGCAATCGCCACCCTGGACGATCCACAACTGGCGAAGGCCGACGCGTTGCTGGCCGCAGACGAGGCGGATGTACAGAAGGCTAACTTTACACTGACAGATCTGAGTGGCAAAAAGGTGACGCTTTCCGAGCTGCGCGGCAAGGTTGTGCTGGTCAATTTTTGGGCTACCTGGTGCCCACCGTGCCGCAAAGAGATGCCAGATCTGGACCTCATCCAGACTCATTTTCAGTCTCAGGGGCTGGTCATTCTCTCTATTACCGATGAGCAGATGTTCAAGGTGGGGAGCTATCTGAACGGGAAAGGCTATCACCCGCGGGTTCTGCTGGACCCGGATCACAAGGCGGC
>JAYVZU010000162.1:0-18623 GCA_043783075.1 Rhodanobacteraceae bacterium | reverse complement strand
GGCGTCACGACCAATACCACCGCCAACCCGCGCAGCCAATGCCCGATCCCACGAGGCGGCCATGCCAACGCCTGCAGCGTAGGTGGTTGACGGAAAGCCAGAGTTGGAACGGGTTCCGTACGGGCCGTTCGACATATTGAGAGCGGAGATGCCGAGCGCAGGCCAAAGCCCGTGCCGCCAAGATAGTCAATCTTCTGCTCCAGAGTCATCTTTTGGATGAGAGCTTCCACCTTCTGCCGCTAAGCTGGACTCAACGCATGCGGGGCCTGTGCCGATGCAACTAAGGTGAGAAGTCCGAGGATGGAGATTGATGCCGCTCTGCGAAGGATGGAATAGGTCGGAAATGAACTAATTGACCTAGAAATTGTTCTTCTTTCTTTCACTCGCAGCATACTAATGGATGCACCGAGGAATCGACAAAGGTTATCCCCTTCAGTTAAACGATTCACCGGCAGACGTCGCCTGCTGCCTCGGTTCGTGTGTCAGGGTCTGGTCTTCGCGACTCCATGCAACAAGGGGCAGCACCAGCGATAAGGTGAGCATGATCGTTGCACCGATCATGGGCACAACAAATCCGATTCGCAGGGAGCCGGTTCGGGCAGATACAACGCCCATCAGCCACGGCAGACTGGCAGAACCAACGCCGGCAACGAAGAAGATTGAGCCAGCCCGCTGAAATCGGAGAGCCCATGCCAGGAGCAGCGGGTAAGCAGGACCAATCCCGAATCCCAGCAGGAACGCTGCCAGAGCAAGAACTGGACCACGGCCGGCGGCGACCAGTAGCGTCGAAGAGATGACCATGAGACCAACGCTTAGCCGGACGACATAGTCGTGCGTCAGCCAGCGATCGAAGACGGACCAGAAGATGCGGCTCACCATGAGGCCAGCCCAGAAGCAGGTCAGCGCTGCGACGGTCGCCGCAACACTGTCTCCGCCGCGCCGGGTGTATGTGGTCAGCCAGCCGCCGGTCGCGGCCTCAATCCCGGTGGCAAAGAAGACCATGCAAATCAGGCCGCGGGGTGTCGTCTTCAAAACCGACCATGGAAGACTCTTCGCCACAGAGGTTGTGCGCAAATCTGCCTGGCTTGCCGCCCAGACTGCGAGCATCGTGAAGAAGATGGCCAGCCCAAAAAGCAGCGGACGAATTGAACCCAGCGCCAGGGCACGCGCTGTCAGCACGGGGCAGATGCATGCACCGGCGGCCCACGTCGAATTCAGCCGCACCATTTCTGTGCCGGTTGAGCCGCCTGCCGTAACCACCTGCTGCTGACGCGTCAGGCTGGTCGCCGTCATCGTCATTCCCAGTCCGAAACCGTATAGCCCCAGCCAGGCATTGGCTCCATAATCCTCTGAATATGCAATGCAGAGCGCAGCACAAACGATCAGCATGCTGCCAAGCATCAGCATCGTTCGCAGCGAGCCCCTGACCGCCAAAGAGCCGAGCGCCGAGCCGACCCACGCGGCGAAGAATAGCTGTCCCGCCTGAGCGTCTCCAAGATGCCAGCGGACCAGCAAGGTAGGAAGCAATGCGCCCGGCAAGGCGACGCCAATTCCGGTGACGGCAAATCCAACGTACAGGGGCAACGCTCTCATATGGCCCTTCCATACTAAGCCCCAGCGGAAGGTGCAAGCCGAGGCTACCTTTGCGTTGCGGTCGGTAACGACACAACAGGGTTCGTCATCAGGGTTACGTATCGACGCCACCGCTCGGTGTCGCTCGGGGTCCCCGCTTCCACCATCTGCTGCACAGCATCGCTACCAACCGTATATGCCAACATGTAGGTCCGGAACTCATTCAGGTAGAGCAGCATCGTCTCCGCATGCTCCATCAACGCCTCGCGCTCCAGAGAGTCGGTGGCTCGTACGAATTCCAGCCGGCCATCCAGATAATCCCTTGCGATTGCAGGCTGCGCGGTGTGAAGTCCATTTACGAGCCTTTCCACCTCGAGGTCTTGCTCTATGTCGAGTGCTTTAAGCCCGGCAAGCGGCATTAGGATGTCGCGCTCAATATGCCGCCGATCCTGCTCCGAGAGGAGCGACGGTGCGTAGTTCGCCGCTGCCTCCGATACATACGACTGCGGACTAAACGTTGTCTGGACGCGAAACTCCTCCCGATGCTTCGTCTGCACAAGCTCCTGATCGCGAATCGAGTTGAACACATGATGCCCGGGGTAGCCCTCGTGACAGGCGAGATTCAGAATGCGGTCGACGGTGAGTGGATAATCCATGTTCACCTGAATCACACTGTGCGCGCCACCCAGGTAGCGGCTGAACGCGCTCCACGGCTTGTGCGAAACGTAAGTCACATCGACGTGCTCGCCCGCAGGCAACGCCATATGGGTGAGGGTGACCGCCCTGCATTCATCGAGCGCAACGCGCATGACAACGGGAACTAGCACCGGCGGCACGATGAACTGGGTTTCATATTTTGAGTACGCTGCAGCTTTGTTTGCTGGACCCCCAAGCAGGGTTGCGAGCTTCGCGCGAATAACTCTGCGAGTTGCAGCATGCTCATCCTCGGGCGCGACCACACCAAAGAAGATGCGGCTCTCCTCATCGAACGAGCGATTCTTTCCCTGCAGTTGTTCTATCCGAAGAATGAGTGATTCAAGCTGCCCAAGCAGAAATCCCTTGCGATCTGAATCGCCAGACATTCGATTTACGCGGTCTCGCACAAACACCGCTTCCTCATGGAGCGTCGCGTAGCTCGTTGACGAATAGGTCGCTGCGTCAGAATTTCCCTTCACATAGAAGTCCAACGAATCTAAATCGTGATCGCCCAACTCTACGGCGAGTTCAACGTAGCGACGAGCGAGATCGTTCAGACTTTTGGGTGCAACGGGTTTGGTTCGGCATCCAGCCAAAACAAGAAGCAACAGCGGGATGGCGCGAGCAGCTTTCATTCGTATCGCAATGAGGTCATCGGAGTTACCCGCGAGGCCTCCCGGGCTGGATAATAGCCGAACACAATCCCGACGGCAGCCGAGATTCCGAATGACAACGCAACAGCCCACGGCGATACGCTGGTAGACCACTGCACCATCGAACTGATGGATTGCGCTGCAACTAACCCAGCGATGATCCCCAGCAATCCCCCCATCAGGCTCAGCAAAACTGCCTCCATCAGAAACTGCAGCATCACCTCTTCGGACCGCGCTCCGACTGCCCGCCGAATCCCGATCTCGCGTGTCCGTTCCGTCACTGAGAGCAGCATGATATTCATGATCCCGATGCCGCCCACGACCAGCGATACAGTTGCCACACTTGCCAGCAAGGCAGTCATCGTTCGACTTGCACGGTCCAATGTCTTACCCAACTGGTCCAGTGTCACCTTGTCCAGGGAGCTCACATTGCCGACGACGGCCTTGGCAATGTCGGTACGCATGCCACCCTTGGCCAGGCTCTTGTGAGCCTCGGTGGCGACAACAAAATCACTAGGCTGAGCTGCACCGAGCCCATGCGTGCGACGCAGCAACGTACCCATCGACTGACTCACCTTGGTGACTTCGCCTGTCGATGCTGTGGACACCGTGATGCGATCCAGATTGGAGCGATGCATCACGGCTTGCATCGTTGTGACCGGGATGTAGACTGCGTCGAACTGATCGTCCCCCTGCGCTGCCGGAACCATCCAACTGTCGCTGGCGATCTCTCCGATCACGGTGAACGTGTGTCCCTTTGCGGTGATCTTCTTCCCCACCGGGTTCTCGTCGCCGAAGAGCCGCTGACTCACGATGCTGCCGACGACTGCGACTTCCTGCCCCTTCTCCACCTCACCCTTGGTGAAGAATCGTCCGTGAGGAAACGACCATGCACGACGAATCCGGGGAATGCTGGCGCTCTCCCCATGCATGTGCGTGAACCAGCCATTTTCCCCAGACTCTACGCGTGCATTTTCCTGGAGACCCGCCGAGCAATACTGAACGCCCGACAAGTCTGCGACAGCGTTGGCGTCGGCCAGAGAGAGTTTGTCGGATCCACCCATGCCCGCACCGTTCTCCGGATCGCTATCCTTTTCGATGATGGTCGGATTATCCCCGCCATCAGCCACGCGCTCGTCTTCGGTTTCGCCATCGCTAGTCCATTGCTGAGGCATCTTGTAGTTGCCGGAAGTTACCACAATGACGTTCATGCCGGCGGCACGAACCTGATCCTGAATGGCTTTTTGCGCGCCAGTGCCGAGCGAGATCATCGTCAGCACGGTGGCAACGCCGACGCTCATCCCGGTGATGGTAAGGATGGTCTGAAGCCTGTTGCGAGCAAGCGCCCGCATGGCGATGGCGCGGCTCTTACGAAGGGCGGAGATGTTGACCAAGATTCGCTCTCTCGTGTGCTACTCGAACCGTAACGCTTCGATTGGGTTAAGCTTCGATGCCCGATGCGCGGGGTAGAATCCAAAGCAAACACCTGTCGCCGCCGCCACTCCAAACGCCAAAGCCACGGCTCCGATCGATATGCTGGCCTGCCACTGCAGCGTCTGTGTAATCGTCAATGCGGCAAGTAAGCCAACCAGAATTCCGAGGACTCCGCCAACGACACCAAGGGTCACGGCCTCCACCAGGAACTGCATCAGGACATCCTGAGAACGGGCACCGACGGCGCGGCGAATCCCAATCTCTCGTGTTCGCTCGGTCACCGAAACCAGCATGATGTTCATGATGCCGATGCCGCCTACGATCAGTGAGATCGTCGCGATCGCGGCCAACAGTGCAGTCATCGTCTGTCCAGCGCGGCTCAGAGTCCCCGACATCTCCTGTAGATTTACCTGATCCATCTGCGGCATGTTCGCCAGTACGAAGGCTGCCACAGAAGTATTCAAGCCCTTGGTAAGAGCTTCGGATGCCTGCGTCTTCACGGTGAAATCATCCGGCGTGGAACTGCCACCCATATCCGGAGACTGCAATCCGCCCAATCCAGTGGGGATACCGATGAGTTTCGTCTGGTCGAGATGATGACGATCGCGCAACAACGGAGTGATAGCCAGTGCAAGCTGCGAAGCATCTCCCGCCTGCTCCGAAGAGACCATGATTGCCTGCAGATAGTTGATGCCCAGCATCTTTTGCAGCGTCGTGTAAGGCATCACCACCATCTGCGCCTGGTCGTCGTCGCTGGTGGAGAAGACGCCCTTCACCTTAAGCTGTTGGCCATGAATGGTGACCATTTCGCCAACCGCACTCGCATCGCCGAACAGAGCATCCTTTACTGCGGAACCAATAACAACGACATTCGACGAGTCTTCGACGTCGCCCTTCTTTAAGAAACGCCCCTGATCGAAGCTCCAATCGTAGATCTTCGCGTAATCGCCGTCGGCACCAAAGACCTGACCGTAATTCTTCAGTTCGCCATGCTCCACCCAGCCGCGCATTCGCACTACGCTGGAAGCATAGGCAACACCCTTGATGCCACGAATTGCTTCGGCGTCTTCCGGATTTAGCGATGTGGCGGTGTTCAGTCCGGTCGCAATCTTTGACTCTTCCCCGCCACGCGTGAAGTTGCCCGCACGCACGGTGATGAGGGTCGTACCAGCGGACTTAACATCGCTGGAGACACTTTGTTGTGCGCCAGTTCCAAGCGCGAACATGGTCAACACGGCGGCGACACCGATCGTCATGCCGAGCAGCGCCAATCCTGTGCGCAGCTTGTTTACCTTCAGGGCCTTCACTGCAATCCGCAAGCTAGTCTTCCACATTACTCAAACCTCAGAGACTGCAGGGGAGCCACTCGCGAGGCCTCCCGTGCGGGATAGTAGCCAAAGAAAATTCCAATTGCAGCCGAGATTCCGAACGAGATCACGATCGACATCACGGAAATACTCGTAGACCATTGCACAGACCTGGAGATGACCACGGCAGCTATGACCCCGATCATTATTCCGAGCAGACCACCCACCACGCTCAAAATCATAGACTCCATGATGAACTGGGTGAGTACATCCTGAGCCCGCGCACCAACCGCGCGGCGTATGCCAATCTCGCGGGTACGCTCTGTGACGGAGAGCATCATGATGTTCATAATGCCGATGCCACCGACGATCAGGGAGACCGTTGCAATGCTCGCCAGCAGAGCGGACATGGTGCGGCTGGACTTGTCCAGAGTCTTGCCGAGCTGATCGAGCGTGACCTTCTCCAGACCGTTGACGTTGCCGGTTACAGCACTTGCAACGTCGGGCCGCAGACCGCCCTTGGTCAACGCCTTAGCGGCCTGACTTGCCACTGTGAAGTCGTCGGCTGCGGTCGGCCCGATGCCATGGCGCTTGCGTAGAAGATTGGTGACAACACTCTCCATCCGCGTTACATCGCCAGTCGACTGCGTCGTAATCGTGATGTCGTTGAGCTTCGAGAGGTTCAGGAGTGAGTGCATCGTCGTCACAGGAACGTAAACAGCATCGAACTGGTCATCGCCTTCTGATGGATTCACCAGCCAGCTCGAACTTGTCACGACGCCGATCACCTTGAAAGGCTGCTTCCAAAGTGTGATGGTCTGGCCGATGGGATTTGCTTCTCCGAACAGCTTGGACGCAGCGACCGCCCCCAGCACGACGACCTGCTCGTTCTTCCGCTCCTGGCGCGCGCTAAAGAATTCGCCATTCATAAACTTCCACGAACGCCGAATATCAGGCAACGACGAATCGTCGCCGTGAACACGAGTGAACCACCGTTTGTCGCCGTTCACAGCATGCACATTCTCGTGCACACCGCCACATACATATTGGATTCCAGCAAGCTGTCGAATCGCGTCTGCATCGGGAATGGTCAACGTGGCTGCAGCACCGAGGCCCGCTTCAGAATCGCCTAGCCGGCTGCGAGCCGTCTGGTGATCGTGTACCGCGAATGGATCGTCTTCCGGGTGAAACGCAGCGGTCACGAGGTGGGCCTTTGTAGACGGCTCCCGCAAGCTGCCCATCTCGATCGCATCATCTGCCGGACGTTCCTTGCGAGCCTGGAAGTTGCCCGCGGTGACGATCAGGGTGTTCATGCCAGCGGCTTTCACCTGGTCTTGAATCGCACGTTGCGCCCCGGTGCCGAGCGAGATCATGGTCAGCACCGTGGCCACGCCGATGGTCATCCCAAGCATGGTCAATGCGGTCTGCAGTTTATTCCTGCGCAAAGACCGAAGAGCAATCAACGCACTGGGTCGAATCGCCACTAGGCGACTCCTTCCGAAACGCCGGCCAACTCACCGAGTTCCCCGGTCGCATGACGACGGTTGGGATTAGAGACGTCCGAGATGATGTTGCCATCCATAAAGCTGATGACCCGCGAGCCATACTGCGCCACATCCATCTCGTGCGTGATCAGGACGATAGTGATGCCGCGCTCCTGCTGCAGCTTCTGGAAGATCTCCATCACCTCAACACTGGTCTTGCTGTCGAGATTGCCGGTCGGTTCGTCGGCGAGCAGGATGGAAGGATTGTTGAGCAACGCACGGGCAATTGCCACACGCTGCTGCTGTCCACCGGATAGCTGATTCGTATGGTGGTCCCAGCGCGACTCGAGGCCCACGGAGGTCAGTGCCGCCATGGCCCGGCTTCTGCGTTCGGCGGCCGATAGATTCGAGGCACCATAGAGAAGCGGCAGCTCTACATTCTCCAGCGCCGACGTGCGAGTCAACAGGTTGAAGCCCTGAAATACGAATCCGATCTGCTGATTGCGCACTAACGAGACTTCGTCGTCGCTAAGGCGCGAGACGTCGCGGCCATTTAAAAAATACTGGCCACCCGTAGGCTGATCAAGACAACCAAGGATGTGCATCAACGTCGATTTGCCGGAGCCCGATGGACCGATGACTGCGACGAACTCTCCCTGCTCAATATCGAGCGAGACAGCGCGCAGAGCATGGACGGAGTGCTCGCCAACTTGGTAGGTCTTCGTAAGGTCCCGTACGGAGATCACTGGAGGCATGGTTAAGCGGGATTCCTTCCTGCGAGAGGCTCGCGGTGATGAAACCAGCGGCCCGTCTACTCAATTCGACGGGCCGCCATGTATGAATCCACTTACTTGGAAGCAGCGGTTGTCTTCGGCTTGGGAGTCACAGTCGTGATCTTGGCGAACTCGTACATGCTCGCTGCCACGATCTTTTCTGCTCCGGCCAATCCGTTGTCCCAGTGCTTGCCTTCGATCGCAAACCACTCGTTCGCAGCGTGCGCACGACCACCTGCGCCGCCACGTGCGCCCATACCCATCGGGATCGAAACGCTACCGATCTTCTGGCCAACCTCGCCATCCGTAAAGAGGTACGAAGGCCAGTAACCACCGGTTGCCTCGGACTCTGCAACACCCAGCGCCTTATCCCGACCGAGCGTGTTGTAATGCGACGCCATCAGGAACTGATTGCCGCCTTCATCCAAGCCAAGCATCGTCGATGCAGCCTTGTGCGCATTGGTGATGTCGGTGTCTGCCGACGAACCACGCGACCATGGCACGTCGCCGACAAGCTTGATCTGAACGTCCTTATAGCCGTTCGCATCGAGCTGCGCGCGAAGCTTCTTGATCAGGTCTGGGCCGCTCATCTTGGGGACATAGCGGAAGTTGTGCTTCGACGTGATCTTGTTCGGCAGAATCGCGCCTGCACCACCGGCGTACATGTTGCCGCCCCAGATTCCGTCGAGGTTGAAGCTGGTCCCGAAGCGGCCATCCTTCAATACTTCCACCGGATCATCCGACATGAAGCGGGCTACGCCGGATGACGCTGCCATCTTCACAAGGTCCGTCTTCTCGCCACGCTTCTTCAACTCTGCCATCTGCTCCGGCGTGGGCTTCTCCTGGTTCTCAAAGAAACCCTTGATCAGCGGAGTGTTGCCATCGGCAGAGGTCAACGATGCCAGCATGTGGATGTGGCGCCAAGCGGGGCTATCCGTCGTGCGCTTCATCACGCCATGGACGTCGCTGTCGGTCGGGCCGCGGCCCCAGGCCTTGCCGCTGGTCGTCAGCTCAACATAGACGCAACCTTCGGAAGGTCCGCCGGCATACAGGGCGTCTGCTTCAGCCAGCAAGTCGGAGTGGTCCTGAATGAACTTACGCAGGCCAATGTCCATGCGCTCTTCGTCACCCTCAGCGATGAAGATGATGTTGACGGGCAGCTTGCCGTGAACGGCCTTGTAGGCCATCAAAGCGTTGAGCTGAGACATCTCCGGCCCCTTGGAGTTAGTCGCTCCGCGGCCGATCAAAACCTTGGAGTACTGCGGAAGATTCGTCACGCTACCCGGAACAATCTTCGCCTCAAATGGCGGCGAGACCCAGTTGGTAGGCTGCGTCACGGGCATCGTGTCGTACTGCCAGTAGATAGCGACGGTCTTCGCTGCACCCTCATCGCACTTGGCGTAGACCACCGGGTTTCCGGGCGAGCCGTACTCGGTGATACCAACGTCGAAGACGCGCGTTGTCTGGCAGCCAAGCTTGTCGTAGAAGCCCTTCACCATCTCGGCGGACTCCGGAATACCTTCGCCGCTGTTCGAGATGCTGGGCTGCTGGATCCACTTCTGCAGGTTCTCGGCATCGGAATCCGCGTGGGCGTCGATATAGTCGAACACCTTCTTCAGGTCATCCGGGACCTTGCTCATGTCAGGCTTCTCGCCAGATGAACCGTAGGGATTGATGCCCAACGTGGGCTTTGCTACAGCGGCCGTCTTGGGTTGCGACGTTTTACAGCCGACCGATCCAACCACCAGACCGAGCAAACATAGTGACATCAATCGCGAATTCATGGCTCTCCTGACCCTCCTGAAAATACCGCTCCATAAACTGCTCCCAGAGATATCGAAAGATGATCGATCTTTGGAACGTGTAATGAAAACGTTCAACCCATACCTTCGGGTAGGGGACTGCGCCGCTTGAAAAAGGCAGAGACCCCGGAACTAAAAGTTCAGGGCGGTAGCAAGATTTATTTCGTGGTCATCAAAGCGTAGAGCGAGGTTTCCGTTCGTGTCAAGTGAACCTTCGAATCGGACGATTCCCGATCACAATTTGGAATCGAATTGCCTCTCCTGTAATATCGCTTGCAACGCTCTCCATTTTCACCGCAACACAAGGTGCGTCCGGCTCGGGGACACTTGAAAGCTGCACACCAAAATTCAACCCTGCAGGGGCATTCGATGAAGGCTGCGCTCATTCTTTCGACATTTTTGGTGGCCACCGCTATCGGTGCAAAGGCCCAAATCCTGAAGGGCGAACCGGCCTTGCAAGGGTCAACAGCTCAGACCGAAGGCTTCCTGAAAGCCTCTGCGCCCGACGCAGCGCCCCTCAATCAAAACCTCGACATCTGGATGACGCTGCCCAAATCAACAGCTCCGATCCGCCAGTTTGAGACCGAGATGACCAGGAAGCTACACGTCATCATCGTCAGCGACGACTTCAAGACTTTCCTGCACATCCACCCGAATCTTTCGCCCAACGGCCACTTTCAAATCGCTCAGGTCTTCCCCGCAGTGGGCACCTATTATGTCTACGCGGATGGCCTGCCGAACAACCTCAACCATCAGGTCTTCCGCTTCAAGCTTGACGTAGGGCATCCGTCACAACCCTCCGCCCGCAATCTGCCAACCACCGGTATGGGCGTCCAGACCGGCCCCTACGAAGTCGACCTTTCCAGTGTGCGGGTTCACTCCGGCAAGATGGAGATGCTCGACCTGCAAATTCTTGAAAACGGCAAGCCTGCCAAGGACCTGCATCCTTATCTTGGGGCCTCGGCCCACGCGGTCTTCCTCAATGCGAAGGATCTCAGCTACGTCCACGTCCATCCCATGGGCGCGGACATGATGATGATGGACATGAGCAAGCCAATGCCAGATATGCCAGACAGCGCTTCGGTCTCCAGCGATATGATGCTCCACATAGCACTCCGCGAGCCCGGCACCTACAAGTTGTGGCTGCAATTTCGCGGTGCTGGCGATAAGCTCTATATCGCTGAATTCACAATCCTTGCGTCATAAGTCGATTTCGGAATCCTTCTGATTCACCCTCCTGACCTACTCCAACGCCCGTTGCAGTATGCTAAATGAGTGAGCTCTATCCGCAAACGAATGCATCAACGTGACCTGACAACCCGATCTCCTATGGCCATGCGCGCCCCAGGCGGCCACCGCCAGTGTTGGAGCTGTGAGTAGTCCACACAGCTCCCTCCTCTGAGCCGCCGTCTGGGGCCAAACACCAGATCGTCCACGCGTGTTCCATTCCTAGCTAAAACCAGAGGAGATTCCATGTCAGACAAATCATTTGTGCAGCCGTCCACCCTGCAGCCCGCGACGCTCGCCATCCATACCAATCGCGCCTACGAGACGCTTTCGAACTCCATCCTGTTTCCCATCCACCAGACCGCCACTTACATCCATGACACCGTCGGCGTCACCAAGGGTTACGGCTACTCGCGCGGCGCGAATCCGACCGTCAACGCTCTCGAACAGGCAATCTCCGCCCTCGAAGGTACGGCGACCGCAATCTGCTTCCGCTCTGGCATGGCCGCAATCAGCACGCTCTGCCTTGCAATCCTTAAGGCAGGCGACCACGTCCTGCTGTCCGACGTAATCTACGGTGGAACAACCCGCCTCTTCCAGCAAGTTCTCGTCAACTTCGGTGTCGAATACTCCTACGCCGATCTAGCGGACCTCGAAGGCGTGAAAAGCGCCATCCGCCCCAACACCAAACTCGTCTTCATCGAGTCCCCTGCGAACCCGACCATGAAGTTGGCCGATATCGAAGCCATCGCCAACATCGTCCACACCCACGAAGGCGTCTTGCTCGCCGTCGACAACACCTTCCTGACGCCGCTGCTGCAAGACACGCTCGGCCTCGGCGCAGATGTTTCGATGCTCTCAACAACGAAATACATCGACGGTCACAACGCCACAATTGGCGGCTCTCTCGCCATGCACGACGTAGAACTGACCGACCGCATCCGCTTCGTGCGCAAGATTCTCGGCACCATCTCCTCGCCTATCGACTCGTGGCTGACCCTGCAAGGTGTGAAGACCCTGCCCGCGCGCCTGGGCCTTCACTGCAAGCACGCCGGCATCATCGCAGAGTGGCTGGAAGCGCATCCCAAGGTCGCAAAGGTCAACTACCCTGGGCTCGATTCCTTCCCGCAAAAAGCTCTCGCCATAAAGCAGCAGAAAGCCTTCGGCGGAATGCTCTCGTTTGAACTCGACGCCACCACGGAAGAGTCTCTGCGATTCATAGACGCACTAAGACTCTGCACCTGCGCGGAAAGCCTGGGAAGTGTAGAGACCCTCATCACAAACCCCGCCACGGCATCGCACTGTGACATCCCCAGCGAAGAGCGCAGCAAGCTTGGCGTCACCGATCGCCTGATCCGTCTCTCCGTCGGCCTCGAAGATCCACGCGACCTGATTGCCGACTTCCAGCAGGCCTTCGCCGTGGTCTTCGGGGGCGCACAGTGAAGTTCGCAAGCCGCCTGGTCCACTTCGACTCCGCCCCGGGTGACCCCTTGCGGCCCATGGCAACGCCCATCTACCAGACCGCGACCTTCGAGCAGGAGCACGCCGACAGCTTCGGCCAATACGACTACTCGCGCAGCGGAAACCCCACGCGCCGCGTCCTGGAAGATCAGGTCGCGGCGTTGGAAAACGGTACACGCGGCTTTGCCTTTTCGAGTGGCATGGCCGCCATCGCGACAGTCACACACCTGCTGAAATCCGGCGACGAAATTCTCGCCGACTGGGACCTCTACGGAGGAACCAGCCGCCTCTTCGGCCGCGTACTCCCCCGGACCGGCATCACTGTTCGCTATGTTGATGCCTCCGACCCAGCGAACATCGAAGCCAACATCACGCCTGCGACTCGAATGATTTATGTTGAGTCGCCGACCAACCCAATGTTGCGAATCGTCGATCTGAAAGCGGCAGCCGCCATCGCGAAACAACACGGCATCCTGCTCTGCGTCGATAACAGCACCATGTCCCCCTATCTGCAGAATCCGCTCGACCTCGGCGCCGACATTGCCCTCCACTCTGCAACCAAGTTCCTCTGCGGACACAGCGATGTCACCGCCGGCGTCATCGTCGTCAAGGACGCAAAACTCGCCGACGAGATCTATTACCTGCAGAACGCCGAGGGCAGCGCACTCGGACCTTTCGATTGCTACCTGCTCATCCGAGGCCTCAAAACCCTCAAGATTCGTATGGATGCCCAACAGCGTAACGCTGGCCTCGTCGCAGCCTTTCTAGCCGCGCACCCGCAGGTTTCACAGGTCTTTTACCCCGGCAGCTCAACCCATCCCAACTCCGCGATCCATCAAGCACAGGCACGAGGCGGCGGAGCGGTCCTCGGCTTCACTACACGCTCACCCGAGAAGGCGAAGTCCATCGCAGAACAAAGCGAGTTTTTCCGCATCTCGGTCAGCTTCGGAAGCGTAAATTCCACCATCAGCATCCCGGTAAAGATGTCCCACGCAAGCGTCCCGGAGGAACTACGCGCTGCACGGTCTACACCTGCAGACTTGCTTCGTCTCTCGATCGGAATCGAAGACCCCGACGACCTCATCGCCGATCTGAATCGCTGTCTGGAAGATTAGCGTCAGGGCTGCGAATTGCCGTTACAAATTACACCTATAGTTCGCCGTCAGGCGGCGTCCCATAGGTGTGAAATGTACTAACCGTCTGCAGACCCCAGGCCTGTCCCTTACTGCGCTCTTCCCGCGACCAGACCACCGGCTTCCAATCTGGATCGAAGATCAAATATCCGCCGGAACCTACCTCAATCCGATTTCCGCCCGGTTCATAAAAATAAAGAAAAAATGTCTGCCCAATCGAGTGCTTATGCGGCCCAGTCTCAATCGCAACACCCGCTTCGGTCAGAATGTCCGCTGCGCGCAGCACATCTTCGCGGCTATCCATCATGTAGGTCAAATGATGAAATCGTCCGCGCGCGCTGCTCTTATCCTTGGTGAACGCAAGGTCATAGGACTTATTCGTCGCTGCAAGCCACGCACCCATCTCCTGGTCTTCAAATACAATTTGCTCCGTAACTCTCATACCAAGAATTTCGTGGAAGAAGAGCCGACACGCTTTGATGTCCTGAGCCAGCAGATTGATATGGTCCAGGCGCTTCGGTGCTATGCCAAGCGGGCGGTATCGCTGTGGCATATTTTTGTAACCCGGGATTTGGTCCCCAACTGCCTGAAACTTCTCCGTCTCGAAGTAGAGTTCCACTTGATGCCCATCCGGGCTTTGAAAGCGATAGGCTGGCCCATGCCCGAGATCGCCCGTTCGCCACTCACCCTCAACGCCATGTGACTCAACACCTTGCACGAGGATGTCTAGAATATTTGCGCTTCTTACTCGGAATGCAACATGGCCAAGCCCAGAAGTTGTCGCGCTGGTAAGTTGCAAAGTAAATCGCTCATAGTCACCCCAGGCCCGCAGATATACTGAGTCTCCCCTGCGACCGGACTCATGCAACCCCATCACTTCCGTGAAGAATTTCAAGCTCTCCTCAAACTTAGGAGTCAAAAGCTCAACGTGCCCCAGGTGTGCGATATCGCCGAATTGCGGTTGATATATCATCCATGCCTTTCGTTAGTTGCACTCAGCTTCTTCAATATTCTCGAAATATTGCAAACCAGCCTGAACAAGAGTCGGACGCATATTCTCAATATCCATCCCAAGCTCTCCAGCCGCCAGTCGAGCTCGCTTCTTTTCTTCCTTCGCCAGTCTTTGACGAGTCGCGGCAAGGGTCACGTCAACAGACCTGAACGGCACCACGACAACGCCATCATCATCGGCAACAATCACGTCTCCACCGTGCACGATCGCGCCAGCGCAACTTACAGGGATGTTAATCATTCCAAGCGTTGCCTTGATCGCACCCTTCGCAGAAATGTATTTCGACCACACCGGGAATCGCATGGCAGTCAGGTCGGCAACATCTCGCACACCGGCATCAATCACCAGGCCCACTACACCACGCGACTTCAAGGATGTTGCCAGTAAATCACCGAACATTCCGTCCGAGTTCTCTGCCGATAGTGCGACAACTAATACATCGCCCGGTTGGCACATCTCGACTGCCACATGCAACATCCAGTTGTCACCCGGATGAGTCAGCACTGTTACAGCGTTTGCGGCGATTCTTCCACCCGTGTAGATGGGGCGCATATACGGCTTCATAAGCCCGGTTCGACCCATTGCCTCATGCACCGTCGCAACTCCAGCGCTGGCAAGTTCTTCTAACTGCTCGGGCGACGAGCGTGGAATGTTGCGAACCACCGTTCCCATCTTCATAGCAACTCTCCAGTCACCAGAGGAAACACGCGCTGATACGCTTCGCCATACTTCATCTTGCGTTCAGAGTTTCTCGCCCCCTGCACCCCGCGCTGGAGTGCGACCCGCGTGTAATACTCCCATAGGTGTTCCTGAGCATCCATACTTTCGAATGCTTTTCGTTTAAAGTCCCAGACCTCGCTTATGTCGAGGATTACCTGCGGCTTCCAGTTACACTGCTCTGGCTGATGCGGCTCAAACAAGAAGACCGGCGGTGCGCCAATAGCCGCCGCTGCTCCCCGCCGCCCGTGCGCTTGCGCCACCACTCGCGCCTCCTGCGCAAATCGCGTCGCCTCAGGATGATCGAAGTTGTAAGGGTCCTCCTGCGAGTGGGTAAGCACCCACTCAGGCCTTATCGTCTGGTAGATGTCTGCCAGACGCTCCAGCGATTCCACCGTCGTACGCATCGGATAGTCGCCAAGATCGAAGAACACCATCTCATGCACACCAAGAATCGAACCCGCGCGCTCCGCTTCACCACGCCGCTCTGTCTTTACGCGCTCGAGAGTCATCGCTGGATCTTTCCAGAGCTTCTGGCTCTCCCCCTTTTCGCCATAAGTCAGGCAGACCACCGTGATCTCCCACCCCCTCTGCGCATGGAGCGCAATTGCTCCGCCCGCTCGCCAGATGAAGTCTGCGGAGTGTGCACCTACAACTAATCCCGTCTTCTTCTGTTCCATATCACTCCTTCAAATGAATAAAAAACGTAAGTCTAATAATTCGCGGCTAGGGCTATTTTGCTCTTGGAAAAACAAAACCATCAAACAAGGCTCGCGCGGTACGGATCAGACCGCTTCGGTCGACCGTGGGCGACTCCTCACTGCCCCCCACTTCCAGGCGAACGCGAAATATTCCAGTCGGATGTTCGACATCCATCAACTTCACCGGCCCATCCGGCAACACTGCAAGCGAGTGGGCGACAGTCCCCGGCAAAACACATGCCGACGCTACGCTGACTGCTCCGAATACTCCGATGGAGCTATGGCACTTGCGCGGAATTAAGGTTCGAGTCTTAATACATCCGGCATGTGAGGGCGCAGAGACAAGACACATCTTGGGTACCACAGCACTTGTTACATCCCCAAGACCCATCATTTTCCCTGCTTCAAGTCGAATAGCCTCGATCCGGGCCAGCGCGTCCATGCTCGACTCGATCTCTCCGCAGGTCTCCGTTCCTCGAAAGCCGAAGTCTGTCGCACGCAATACAACTACCGGCATTCCATTGTCGATACACGTCACGTCAACATCACCGATCCGGTCGATTCGATTCCCAGTTGGCAACAGCGCTCCACACACTGATCCTGCAGTATCCAGAAAATTGATCGGTATAGCTGCAGATGTGCCTGGAACGCCGTCGATGGCCTCCGCTCCGGCGTAGTTCACATTCCCGGCGGGGGTCGACACAACCAGTTCAGCGAGGGTTCCCGTATTTAAGGTCCTTACACGAACCCTCGTCTCCGGCATCGTCGCCGGGATAAGGCCTCGCTCAATGGCAAATGGTCCGACTCCGGCCAGAATATTCCCACAATTCGGAGTGGTATCGACGAGCGCCTCAGCCACACTTACCTGGGCAAACAGAAAATCAATATCGCAATCACTTGAGGTTGACCGGCTTATGATCGCAACCTTGCTGGTAAGCGGTTGCGCTCCACCGATTCCATCGATCTGCCGGGCATCCGGCGAGCCCATGATGCGGAGTAAAAGGTCGTTCCGTTCACTGGGAGCCGACGGCAGATCTTCGGCAAGGAAGTAGGCTCCTTTCGATGTACCGCCCCGCATCATCATGCAGCGAATTCCGCCTCGCATCGCCTACTCCCAACTACACACCCAGTTTACACAGTTGTAGAAACCTAGGAAAGTAGCACTGTCAAGCTGCCGACTACCGCTGTCTGGCCTTGCGGGTTGCGGTCTTGCGGGAAACTAGGCGCTGCGCCTTTTCGGCTGTCGACGGTGCTCGAAATCCCGCCGCAATAAATGGAATCAGCTCCCGGGTCGTAGCTACCGGATCCGACGGGTCGCACTTCCCTCGCGAGAGAATCTTGATGCGGTGGGGTCCGGTTGCCGTGTAATAAATTGCACCCAACAGAAAGTGGAACCGCCACAGAACATCTTCGCGGCTGAGGTCCGGCAGGCACTTGCACAGTGCTTTGACGAAAACCTTGCTGGACTCATCAAAGTTTTGCGCCACGAGTTGCTCCAGTAGAGAAGAATTCTCCGCCGACAGGATCGCCCGTAGGCGCGAGAAGCTGGCTCCGCCATTCTCATCCTGCGTAGCCTCAAGCGACGGTCGAATAAACGCGTCAAGAACCTCTTCCAGCGTCGGCGTTCGACGGGCAGCGCTGCATTCCGCGAGCAGGCGCGCCCTTTCCTTCTTTAGGGGTGCACAGTGCCGCGTATAGACCTCCGCGAGCAACCCCTCCTTACCCGCAAAGTAGTACCCGACCAGCGCGGAGTTGGCCTTTGCATCGTTTGCGATATCGCGGACCGAGACTCCGTCATAGCCACGACTGGCAAATAGGCGTTCTGCGCTCAGGATCAGCTTTTCGCGGGTCGACACCTCAGGATCGGTTGTGGATCTCTTCATCAGCTGCTCTCTCCGGTTCGCTAGCAAGACTAACCCCCACAACAGGCAGGTGTCATGGAGCGATCTCAGCGTAACAATAGCAGGCCTTCACGAGTGGCCGCTTCGGCGATCTCTACTTTTGAAAGACCCGTTCTGATTCGACCCAGTTGCCAAGTTTGTGCCGAAATTTCCGCCCCCCCCCCCCCCCGTGATACATTTCCGCCATCACCTGCAAGTGATTCAGCAACATCCGGAGGTTTCCTTGGCACTTACCATCACCGGTCTGTCGAAGACGTATCCCAACGGCGTGAAGGCGCTGAAAAACCTGTCTTTGACCATTGGCAATAATATGTTTGGCCTGTTGGGGCCAAATGGCGCAGGCAAGAGCAGCCTGATGCGGACGATCGCCACACTGCAGGATCCCGACTCCGGCACCATCTTCCTCGACGACCTGAATGTGCTGAAAGAAAAAGACGCAGTGCGCCGTGTCCTCGGCTATTTGCCACAGGAATTCGGGGTTTATCCCAAAATGTCGGCACTCGATATGTTGCAGCACCTCGCCATCATGAAGGGCATCACAAATAAGACCGAGCGCAACCAGATGGTGGACGCGCTGCTGAACCAGACAAACCTCTGGGATGCCCGCAAGAAGGCGCTCAGCACCTACTCCGGCGGCATGAAGCAGCGTTTTGGCATTGCACAAGCGCTGTTGGCGAATCCGAAGCTCATCATCGTGGATGAGCCTACGGCTGGCCTCGATCCAGCAGAGCGCAACCGCTTCCTCAATCT
>JAYVZU010000161.1:0-2056 GCA_043783075.1 Rhodanobacteraceae bacterium | reverse complement strand
CCTCGCGTCCGGCGATCTTGTCGATCTCATCGAGGAAGACGATACCGGAATCTTCGACGCGCTCGACTGCGAGCCGGGTGACCTGATCCATATCGATCAGGCGGCCCTCTTCTTCCTGTACGAGATAGTCGAAGGCTTCGGAGACCTTCATCTTGCGCTTTTTGGTGCGCTGTCCGAAGAGGCCGGGGAGTACGTCTTTCAGCGACATATCGGACTCGTCCTGGCCCGGTGCGGCGATGAACTCGAAGCTTGGCTGGTTGCGGTCGCGAACGTCCAACTCGACCATTCGCTCGTCGAGTTTGCCCTCGCGGAACTGCGCGCGAAGCTTCTCGCGGGTGCGCTCCTGGCTGGTCTGCTCGCGGTTGGCGTGGTCCACAATCTTGGGTCCGGGGGTGTCGTTCTCGGGCGAGAGCGTGTCCATGGAGGCCGGAAGTTGGATGACGTTGGTGCCGGGAACCTCGGTCGCGGCAGCGGCGTTTGACGCGGTGCTGGAGAGCGGAGGCAGCAGAAGGTCGAGCAGGCGATCCTCGGCGTTGAGTTCGGCCTTGTCCTCTACGTCTTCGAGCTTCTCTTCGCGGACGAGGTCGATCGCGATTTCGACGAGATCGCGGACGATGGATTCTACGTCGCGTCCGACGTAGCCTACCTCGGTGAATTTGCTGGCTTCGACCTTGAGGAAGGGTGAGTTGGTCAGCTTGGCGAGCCGCCTGGCGATCTCCGTCTTACCGACGCCGGTGGGGCCGATCATGATGATGTTTTTCGGCATGATGTCGTCGGCGAGATCCGGCGGCAGCTTCTGGCGGCGCATGCGGTTGCGCAGGGCGATGGCTACGGCGCGCTTGGCGGCGTGCTGTCCGACGACGTACTTGTCGAGCTCGGCTACGATTTCGCGGGGAGTGAGTTCGTCGAGTGCCAATGCCTGGTCCTCAGCGGTGCCGGGTAGAAAAATTGCCATGGTGCTTGATTCCTCTTGATCGTTGCAGATACGAAATACAAATACGGAGATTCTGGCGGCGCCAGAATGACGCTAATAAACAGTGGTGGCGATTCTATCTGACTTCGGAAAGCAGGTCGGGGTGACGCTCCAAGACCTTGAGGAGTTTGACGAGTGCAAGTGGGGGGCGTGTTTTGCCGTTCTCATAGCGGGAGAATGCGTTCACGCCGCCGCCGAATATTTCGGCCGCTTCCTTCTGGTCTAGCGCCAGCTTCTTGCGAACGCTAACGATGAACTGCGGATCAACAGTCGCGGCATTGACTTGTCTGATAAATTCTCCTGCGAGGGCATTGACGCGCATAGAGTTTTCCATGTCCAAAATGATCTCGCCGCACGCCGGGCAGAAGTCGCCTTCAACGCCGGGGATAGACGTCTCCTCACCCTTATACACATACGGTATGTCACGGGTATCGTGGATCAGCTGGGCCTGGCTACAGATGGGACATTGCATGGTCATAACTCCTTGAAAGATACGATCAAGACATCATCGACAACCGTAAGTTTGAGATAGATGCGTGCGATGGGCGTTGTGGGACGGTATACATCTTGCCAGACGCGATGATCGCTGTAAGTAGTCATCGATTTGTAGAAGTCACTGGGTGTCAGGGCTAGCACGACCGCAATCATTCCGGGGATGTCGAATCCGAGTGCCGCCGCATCCGTCGAGGCCGCAAATGTAGGGCGAATCTTTTTTTCTGCGATCAGCCTCCTGATGACAGAAAGCGGACAGTGCGGCGGGCGTTTCTCCATTAATAATAACCTATCTGGTTAGTGCACTTGGCTTAGGCAGCTTTATACAGCTTGATATTTATCTTCGTTGGCAGTTCTGCCTTGGCTAGGCGCAGGTCAAAGTCACTTTGCAGATTGAGCCAGAACTGCGCCAGAGGATTGAAGAACCCGCCCAACGCATGGCTGAATCAGCTTCGCTGGCTAGATCGCATCAAGCTCTTCAATCGTGAAGTGGTCATTCGTGTAGATACAGATATCCGCTGCGATCTTCATCGACTTTTCTGCGATCTCGCGGGCGCCCATGTCGGTGTTGGCCATCAGCGCGCGGGCGGC
>JAYVZU010000160.1:0-6250 GCA_043783075.1 Rhodanobacteraceae bacterium | reverse complement strand
GGCGGCCGAGGGTTTGACCCACTTGTCGGCCCATTGGAGGAAGTATTTGATGTTTGGGGAGTCGGTGTGGCCGCCGTCGTGTTGGCGCCAGGCGAGTTCGCCGTCGAGAAGGCCGACGTTGACACCGGGCATCCGGGCGGTGCGGTAGTCTTCTGTGACTCCCAGATCGTGGACGCCGAGCAGGCGGTAGACGGGGCCGGCGGCGACTGTGGCCATGTAGCTGCCCTGGTGGTCGAGCCATTTGGAGTCGCCCTGCTCTGGGACTCCGTAGCTGACGAAGGCGAGGCGGGGGGCGCAGAGGGCGATGAGTTCGTGGGAGTCGACAGGGATGTCGTTGGCGTTTTTGCTGCCGAAGGTGGCCTCGGAGGCGCCGTACTTCATGAAGTTTCCGGCCATCCAGTAGTATTCGCCGCCGGTGAGGCTTTCGACGGCCTCGCCCCAGTTGCGGCGGTTGAGCTTGGCTCCGCCCTCGCCGGAGGAGCCGATGAGCCCGAGGGCGAAGCGCTGCTCGAACGCGAGTGTGACCAGTGCGGCCTTGCCGTAGCGGGAGACGCCCTCGATTCCGACATGTTTACTGTCGATGGCGGGATCGGTTTCGAGGTAGTCGAGACCGCGGGCTGCGCCCCAAGACCAGGCGCGGAGAGCTCCCCAGTCGTCGGGCTTGCGGGCCTGGCCTTTGTTGACGAGGCCGATGATGCCGCGGGTGATTCCGGCTCCGTTGTCGGCCTGGATGCTGGCGGGGTTGATGGCGGCGTAGCCCCAGCCGTCGGCGATGAGCTGCTCGGGGGTGGGGGGATCGCCGGCGGGGCGGGGGGCGAAAGGATTGACGGCCTGCGACGCAATGGGGCTGTAGGCGGGATATTTGTCGAGGGTGGCCTTCAGCTCGGGGTTGGACTGGGCGAGCATGGCGCGGAGAGCGGAGTTGAGCTTGTCCAGCTCGTCGGGCGAGGGCTGCGCGGGAGATGGGAGGCGGGCGGGACCGAACATCATCAGGACGGGCACGGGGCCGTTGGCGTTGGCGGGCAGGACAACGGTCATTTCGATGTTGACGTCGATGAGCGGGTAGGCGGAGTTGTCGACGTGGCCGATCATTTTGCGGGCGATGACGGGGATTCGACCGACAATTTCCCTGTCAGTGACGGCTACGGACCACTTGACGGAGGGGATGTTTTTGGGGAGGCGGCCGTAGACCTCGCGCTCCATGTCTTCGACGATCTCTGGGCGGCGCTGGTGCCACCACATAGGCGGTGTTGTCACCTTTTGACCGTTCTTGAGGGTTAGGACTTCGGGGAGATTTGGGTAGGGATTGGCGGTCGCGTCGTCGTAGTTGGCGTGGGTCGAAGCTTTCTCATCGCCACTTGGGCCGGGGCGGAGGGCTTTGATTCCCAGCTGCTCCATCATGTTCTGGTGATCCTGGTCGGCGGTCCAGGTAACGGGTGGCTTGGGGGTACCGGTTTGGCCGAGGAGCGGGTGTGCAAGCATTATGCTGGTGGCTGCGAGAACCAAAACATGGAGCGGAGTGACTTTGCCGGGGACCAGATTGCGCATGATTTTTCCTGTGCGAGTATTTATTTGCGTCGCGAACGAAAGAAACTATAGACTTTGTGAACTTCGATAAGCAAGCAGGATCTAAACGTGAAATTGGCATCGCGTTCCATACTCTTCTTCAGCTTCGCAGCAATTGGCCTTCAGGCTCAGAACACGGCCCACTGGGTGGGAAGCTGGGCGACGTCGCAACAGATTGTGGAGCCGCAGAATTCGCTGGCCGGCGATGACCTGCATGACGCGACTTTACGGCAGATTGTGCATCTTTCGGTGGGCGGAAGTGCGTTGCGGGTTCATCTGTCGAATGCGTTTGGGACTGCGGCGATGCACATTACTTCGGCACATGTTGCGACACCGCTGAAGGCTGGTGGGAGCGGGATCGATGTCGTGACGGACCATGCGCTTCTGTTCTCCGGGCGCGAAGATGTGGTTATTCCGCCGGGGGCCGAATATATTTCTGATTCGCTAAGCTTTGCGGCCGCGTCGCTGTCGAATCTTGCCATTTCGCTGCATCTGGACGCAGCACCTTTGCAGCAGACGGGGCATCCGGGCTCGCGGGCTACGAGTTATGTGGCT
Organism: Rhodanobacteraceae bacterium; assembly: GCA_043783075.1. Taxonomy (GTDB): domain Bacteria; phylum Acidobacteriota; class Terriglobia; order Terriglobales; family Acidobacteriaceae; genus Edaphobacter. Next base: position 4,129 of record JAYVZU010000160.1, on the reverse strand, counting down.
GCGGGGGATATGGTTGCGGCTGCGGAGTTTTCCGGTGCGAAGAAGGTGGAGCACTGGTACATCGTGTCTGGGGTCGATGTGGCCGCGACGGCAAAGGCATTTACGGTTGTGGCACTGGGCGACTCGATTACCGATGGGCACGGTGCGACGACGGACGGCAATGATCGCTGGACCGATGTGTTGGCGCGGCGGCTGCAGGAGAAGAAATCGACTCGGAATGTTGGGGTGGTGAACCAGGGGATCGGCGGAAATCACCTGCTGACGGACGGGCTTGGACCGAATGTTCTGGCTCGGTTTGATCGCGATGTGGTGGCACAGACTGGGGTTCGGTATGTGATTGTGCTGGAAGGCATCAATGACCTGGGCGGGCTGGCACGGATGGAGAATGTGATAGCCGAGCAGCATGAAGAGCTGGTTCGCCGCATGATCGGGGCTTACGAGCAGATTGTGGAACGGGCGCATGCACATGGCATCAAGGTGATTGGCGCGACAATTTTGCCGGATATGGGCTCGGAGTACTATCATCCGGATGCGACGAATGAGGCGGATCGGCAGAAGGTGAATGAGTGGATTCGGGCGGCGGGACACTTCGATGCGGTGGTGGATTTGGACCATCTGATGTCGAACCCGCAGGATCGGGCGCGATTGCCGCCAGATTACGATTCGGGGGATCATCTACACCCTGGGCCGACTGGCTACAAGGTGATGGGTGAGGCGTTCGCGACGTCGCTGTTTTTGAAGTGACCTCAACACAAATTCGCAATGGAAACGCGATGCCGCTGATTCCGCATCAAAACCTTATAATGAGGTTTGGCGCAATTGGCTGGAGGCAGCGTGATTGTTGAAGTGCGGGGCCTGCGGAAGGTCTACGAAGGCAAGCAGCAGGTTGTCGCGGTCGATGGGATCGATCTGGACGTTGCGGAAGGCTCGATTTACGGGCTGCTGGGGCCGAACGGCGCTGGGAAGACCACGACGATCAGCATCTGCACGACGCGTGCGATTCCGACGGCGGGGACGGTTCGAATCGCGGGGATTGATTGTGTCCGGGAGCCTGCGGTGGCTCGACGGGCGATTGGCGTGGTGCCGCAGTACAACACGCTGGATCGCAGCTGCACGATCTCCGAGAATATCTACTTTCACTGTTTGTTTTTTGGATTGTCGAGCGCAGAAGCAAAGGCTCGGACGGCCGAGCTGCTGGAGCAGTTTCACCTGACGGAGCGGGTGAAAAGCTATCCGTCGCAGCTATCGGGCGGACTGGCCCAGCGGGTGCAGATTGCTCGCGCAATTGCGCATCGGCCCAAGGTGCTATTTCTGGATGAGCCGAGCGCAGGTCTGGACCCGCAGAGCCGCATTGCGATGTGGGAGGCGGTGCAGGAGCTACGACACGAGGGCATTACCGTTGTGCTGACGACACACTATATGGAAGAGGCCGATGAGTTGTGCGACCGTGTCGCGATCATCGACCACGGGAAGATTCTGGTGGAGGATAGCCCGACCGCGCTGAAGAGCAGCGTCGGCGCGCAGAAGATGTACCAGCTGCACCTGCGGGATCAGAGCGGAAGTTCGGTGCTGGCGGGTAGGCTGGGGCAGATGCAGGGCGTCGAAAGCGCCGATGTGATCGGCGATGGAGTGCGCGTGCTGGCTGAAGGGACCGACGGTCTGCTAAGCGACGTGGTCTCTGCGGCGTCGCCTTATGGGCTGCGCGATATGACGATTACCGAGACGAGTCTGGAGACGGTGTTCATCAAGCTGACCGGGCGGGATTTGAGGGAGTAGAAGGACAGTTGGTCGTGAGTATTGGGTAGTGAGTAGAAAGGCGCAGGGATGGCGAGTTCGGCAGTTTCGGTTTCGACGGTGAAGTCGCAGAGCAATACGACGATGTATGCGCGGGCCTTTGCGGGGTTGTTTCTGCGCGATCTTTATGTGTTGCGGAGGGAGTTGTTTCCGTTTGCGATCCGCGTGGTGATGAATCCGCTGCTGTTTCTGTTTGTGTTTACGTACATCATGCCGCATATGCAGGGTGGAGCCGCGATGAACCCAACCGCAGCGATGGCAGGCGGGGGATTTTCGACGGTTCTGCTGCCGGGGTTGATGGCGGTGGCGATCATGTTCTCGGGGATTGCGGCGGTGGCGTTGCCGCTGGCGCAGGAGTTTGGGATTACTCGGGAGATTGATGATCGCGTGATGTGTCCGCTGCCAATTTGGGCGGTGGCGATTGAGAAGATTGTCTTCTCATCGCTGCAGAGTATCGTTGCGGCGGGAATCGTGTTTCCGCTGGCGTATTACATTCCGTCGACGCCGGTGCAGGCGCATGTTGGGAACTGGTTTTTCTTGATTGCGGTGCTGGTGCTCGCCAGCCTTACTTCCGGTGCGCTGGGACTGACGATCGGGACGGCGGTGAAGCCGCAGCAGATCGGGCTGATCTTCGGCGTGGTAGTGATGCCGATTACGTTTCTGGGCTGCGTGTACTATCCGTGGGCCGCACTGAAGCCGCTGCCATGGCTGCAAATGGGCGTGCTGGTGAACCCGATCGTTTATATGAGCGAGGGTCTGCGGGCGGGTGTGACGAATAGTCCGCATATGCCGGAGTGGCTGATTTTGACGATGCTTTGTGTGTTTTTGGCTTTGTTGACGCGGTTGGGCGTGAGAGGGTTTTATAAGCGGGTGGTTGGGTGATGGTTGTATAGCGTAGCGTTTCGGTATACGCTTACGGAGTGATCAAGAGCTTTCGTCACAAGGGCATGAAGGAATTTTTCGAGACAGGATCCGGTGCCGGCATTCAGCCGAAACACTCTGTACGCATCGAAGTTCAGCTTACGCACCTCAACATTGCCAAGTCGCCGGACGAGATGAATGTCTCCGGCTGGAATCTGCATCCGCTTAAGGGAAAAGACCGTGGTCTTTGGGCCGTCAAGGTAAACGGAAACTGGCGTCTCACCTTTGGCTTTGAAGGGACGGACGCGATTCTAGTCGACTACCAGGACTATCACTAGGGAGCAAAATTATGGGTATGTATAACCCCGCACATCCCGGCAAGTTGCTCGCAGACATTCTTGAGAATGGCAACTTGACGGTCGGCAACTCCGTAACGGCACTGGCAAAACACCTGGGAGTGACCCGGGCTGCGCTATCCCGCGTTGTCAATGGAAAGGCCGCAGTTTCAGCTGCAATGGCGCTGAAGCTCGAGGACGCGCTCGGCGTAAAGGCTGATATCTGGTTGAGGCTGCAGGCTCAGAGGGATTTGTGGGTTGCTTCGCGGAAGAAGCGGAAGAAAGTGGCGTGTGTTGTGCTGGATAAGGCTGCTTAGACAGGATTATGAGCACACCCAAGGAGGCTTCGCGCATCCTTGCTAGTGAAGCGAAGACCATTTTCGGACCGCTGGGTTTGAAACAGAGGGGACGCTCGCGTATTTGGCTGGATGACCATGCCTGGTGGATCGGAGTGGTTGAATTCCAGCCGAGCTCATGGTCGCAGGGAGCCTACCTGAATGTAGGATGCTGTCTGTTGTGGAACACGAAGAATTACATCTCGTACGATCTGGGTGGCCGCGTGGAACGCCACGTCAAGTTTGAGGACTCCGAGCAGTTTCGACCACATGCGAAGCAACTGGCACTTCTTGCTGGTCAGGAAATTGAACTCTGGCGAAAAACGATCGCTGACGTTTCGTCACTCTCCACTTACTACAACAGTCTGAAGCTTCCGAAGAACCTCTGGCCGCAATTCCACGCAGCAATTGCAGCGGGCCTCAGCGGAGACGCATCGAGAGCAAACGAGTACTTCAGTCAAATCGAACCGCCGAGCGACGGTGATTACGCTTGGCAGGTTAAGGCAAAAATGCGCGCAGCCGAACTGCAGAAGTTATTGCCGGATTTGGAAGCCTTCCGGATTCAAATAGCAGTTGGAGTTCAACAATGCCGTGCGTTGCTGAAGCTTCCTCCGCTGACAGACCTGAATTTCGACGCACTGCAAACACAGTGAACTAGATTCCCTGCAGCTGGCGGGTGTAGTCATTGGCGTCGAATTGGCCGAGTGATGTCAGGATTAGGTCCTCGTCACCGATCTCCCACTGCTCGAAGCCGCTGATTCGGACGCTGTTCCCTGTTCCCCCGGCACCTGTGTTGGTTCCGGT
>JAYVZU010000159.1:0-6254 GCA_043783075.1 Rhodanobacteraceae bacterium | reverse complement strand
GCTCGCGCTCAGTCCAGACCAGGAGTCCCCTCTGTCCTGAAGGTGGGCCAGAACAAACTGCAGAAGTGGGCCACTTCATAATGCCAAAATCACGCGGGAACAAAATTCGCAGCGGAAAGCGTCTCCTCTGCGTCATCGGGCCGAGCAAAGTCGTTAAAAATGCTGGTCAGCCGGTTCTGCAATACGGCAACGTCGGCCAGGGGCGAACGGAACGGAACAAATCGAGTCAGTGTAGTCATGATGATCTCCGTAACCCTTCCTCAGTGATGTATTGCGAGACATGCTCGCACGTACTTGGACGCATATCTTCCAAATATATTTCATAAAATATGACACAACTACACTCATATATGCAAGCCCCGTCACGGAGTAGCATTGCCATAAGCGTGAAGTTCCTCCAACACCCCTCGATTGCCTCCACCCTCACCTCCGCAACGCTGCTCGCTGCCGCTGGCGGTCTGCTGGATGCCGTCGTCTATCTCAACCACGGGCACGTCTTCGCCAACGCCATGACCGGCAACGTAATCTTCCTCGGCATCGAAGCCGTGGACCACGATTACTCCGGAATTCTGCCCCATATCGCGCCGATTCTTGCGTTCCTCGTAGGAGTGGTTGCGGCTCGCCTGCTGCGCTTTGTGCCTCTCCGAGATAGCGCCGTACTGACCCTCGCGCTGGAAATTCTGGCCCTGTTTGCCGTAGGCTTCTTTCCGCGCAGCTACCCGCAACTCGCCTTCACCGTGACGATCGCGTTCGTCTCAGCGTTCCAGGTCACAACGTTCCGGCGAGTGGGCAGATTTACCTACAATTCCACTTTCATCACCGGCAACCTGCGCGATATGGGCGAGGGAATCTTCGACCACTTTTTCGCCCCGGATTCAGCCCAGCGCTGGATCGGCCGCGCCAAAGCCATCAAGATGGGCCTCATCTGCTCCGCGTTTCTTGCCGGAGCCGCAGCCGGGGCCTGGGTCGCTCCCCGTTTCCCCGCCCACGCCGTCTGGTTTGCCGAGCCTATGTTGTTGATAGTGCTGGCGTTGACGGTGTTACGCCCAGACGACTTCCAGCACTCGCATTAGCCCGCCCGGATTCCCGCCCACATCCGCGCCATAGCAAGCAGCGGGTTATGACCCATGTAATCGGGGAACGGCAGGTTGCGCTGCGTAGTGGGCTTGCGTTTCAGATCCTCCGGATTGTTCCAAAACGGATCATAAAACTCCCACAAAACTCCGCTGCGCTCGAACTATTTAGCCGAGTTGTCAAGCGCCGCTTCCAGTAGTTTTCGTGCTGCCTGCGGACGGTCGTAGTGCAGCGCTCCCCGAGCCGCCCAGTACGTCATGCTGTTCCAGACCGGCCCGCGCCACATCCGCAGCTCAAATTTTGGATCGGATTTCGCCACCGTCGAAATCGGGTGCGGCGTAAAGAACCGATCCGGCCGCATCAGCCACTCGTCAATCACCCGCTGGCCCTGCTCCGGCGTAGCTGCGCCCACGACCATCGGCCAAAAGCCTTCAAACGAGTGCGTCCGCGCGGACTTCGGAACGCTGCCATCAATAATCCACGAGTCATAAAAAATTCGTCCTCCTGGCTCCAAAGTTTGGTCTGAATGAAGGTACGAAGGTGGTCGGCCTTAGCCTCAAACGGCGCCGGGTCCTGCCCAAGCTCCCGCGCCCACTTCGCAGCGTAGACAAACATCTGGTACACATGGGCCGTTGCGTCGACGCATGCGGTCGACTTCGGATGCGCCGCAGCCAGCCCTGTATCGTCGAACCGGATACCCTCGTCCACGCCGCTCTCCCACTTGTGGTTCACGATGTCGAGGTACAGGAACCCATCCGGCTGCGCGCGCCGCTCCCGCTCAAACCACCGAATCTGCAGCTTTAGGTGGTCAAGGAACTCGGCCGTAAGCTTCGGGTCACGCCCCGTGGTCTCCAGAAAATCGTCCGCAGCAACCACCCACACCGGCGGATTCCCCTGCGTAGGGCTGAACTTCGCCTGCGCCGGATCGTAGATCTTGGGGTCGTCGGTCGGAGATGGCGTCCGCATCCAGTAAAGCCCGGGCAAAAAACCACTGGGAAGCTGCAACCGCACATCATTCAATAGCTGCTGCCGAGCATGCTCAGGAGCCCCAGGCAGCACATCAATAATCTCGTGCACCAGATCCCAGTGCGCAGTTCCCGGCCCTTACCCATAACCGCGCCCAGTATCTTCCCACGGAAATTCAAAGGGCAGCGTCGCCGGATGCGTGTCGACCCGGTGCAGCATAATGTCGTACTGCAACATCGGCCGCCAAGCCAGCTTCCCAAGCGTCTTCACCTCGCGCTCAAGTCCAGCGGTCCACTCTCGCGGAGCCTGCGCAGTTGCGCTGGTTGCAGGCCCCAGGGCCAAAATCCACAGGAAAACAAAAGATTTCATGCCCCAACTATAAAGGACACCGTATCGCCCACTAGGCGGCGTCAGGTCTGCAGTTGAACCTGGCATACCAAGGGCTAACCACAGATTAGAGGCCCACCGTTGCTAGCCTATCAACGTCAAGCTCCGTCGTACCCTCTTCACACGTAATGCAAAGTGTCTTCAGTTCACCGAAACCCAAGGGGTCATTGGGCGCTCTGGCGGAAACTCGAAATTGAGCCGCAACGCCGGTGCAATCATCAATGTCACCTTCAGCTACCCCGCACATGTCGCAGTAGAACTCTAAGTTAGAACAGGATGCGGGAAATTTCGAAGACTTGCGAGTTTGAGTGCAATGACGGCTGATTCTAGTAGTCCTGATTTTTAACACGCTGTAAATCCTAAGGCTTCAGAGGCTCTATTACGAGAGCCTAAAAGGACGCTCGCCATGTCTCTGCGGTTAGTTTCAATGTCGTATCCAATGGCGGTGCGATGGTAAAGACCCTCGGCTCGCGCGCGAACAAATGCACCCGATAAATCAGCCAATCGGCGGGTCGCTCGTGCGCGACCAAAAACTCGTTGCGGGTAAGAAAGAACGGGGTATGTGCGCTGCCGTTAGTCGTCTTTACCTCGATCAGCCGTTCATCGCCAAATAGACTGAAAGATGCCACATCATATCCAGCACCGTCGCCGTCTTCTGAAGCGGTCCACCGAACCTTGCGTGCCAAGTCGCGGCGATCGCCCTCAGTCAATCGCCGCCTCTCAAGGTCGACAACAAATTCTTCGCCAGCTTTGCCCAATGAGCGATTCCGTAAATCTCTCTCGACAGGGTCGAACTTCGCTACTAGGCGACGCAGCCTATCGGGGACAGGTTTTCGATTGGTGGGACCAGGGGGTAGGACAAATATGTCGGCTGTAGTCGGAGGAAGCGGAAACGACTGACTTGGCACCTCCAAAACTTCTGAATGACCGGTCAGATAACGGTCAATCGCGTCAAAGATTGCATTTTGATAGTTTTCCTTTGGCCTGTAACCCGGAATCCAGGGCATACCCAACTCATCCAAAACTGCCGAGATGTTCTGGTGCTTAAACTCGACAGATCGGTGAGATCGACCCGTGAGGTCCATTAGTGCTTTGCAATGACGCAGCTTGACGTAGGGTCTTCCAGCAAATTCATCGCCGAGCATTGCGAAGTAATCTGAAACAATCAGGTTTAACTCAGCATCGCTTCACGGAGTGCCATTCGTCACCGTCGCTCCATCTTGGGGCATTGCAAACGGGATCACGATAAACACGATTTCGGAAAAGCATAATGCCGAGATCTAAAGAGAAGTACGTGTGGCCAGCATCCTCGCTTCTGACTATCGGGATTGCTAGAATCGCTCCCTATGCGTCACTCCCATCTGCACCACGACAAACTTGCCGAATTGAACGCGAGAAACAACGCTGCCGAGGCAGGCGGCGGCCCCGAGCGGCGCGCTCGTGAGAAGAAATCCGGCAAACTGCTCGCGCGCGAACGCATCGACTTTCTCCTGGACGAGGGTACGTTCGAGGAGACCGGCAAGTTCGTCGCCTCGCGCGCCACCGACTTCGGCCTCGCCGACACGCGCATTCCCGGCGACGGATTCATCACCGGCCACGGCCGCATCCACGGCCGCGTCGTCTTCGTGTTCGCGCAGGATTTTACCGTCCTCGGCGGCAGCCTGTCGGAGGCCAACGCCGCCAAGATCGTCGCCATTATGGATACGGCGATGCGGGTCGGCGCTCCGGTTATCGGCCTGAACGACTCCGGCGGAGCGCGGATTCAGGAAGGCGTCGTCTCGCTCGCCGGCTACACAGATATCTTTCTCCGCAACACGCTCGCGTCTGGAGTTATTCCGCAGATCTCGGCGATCCTCGGCCCCTGCGCCGGCGGCGCTGTCTACTCCCCGGCCATCACCGACTTCACCCTGATGACCGAGGAGACCAGCTACATGTTCGTCACCGGCCCCGACGTCATCAAGACCGTCACGCATGAAGACGTGACGATGGCCCGGCTAGGCGGCGCGGCGACCCACAACGAGATCTCCGGCGTAGCCCACTTCATGGCCGCCGGCGACGAGCAGGTCCTCGCGACGATCCGCGAGCTACTGACCTTTCTGCCGTCAAACAATCTCGACCAGCCACCCCGCACCGCGTCGACCGACGACCCAGCCCGCGAAGACGTCAGCCTCGACAGCATCATTCCCGCCGCCTCCAACCAGCCCTACGACATGACCGACGTCATCGCCAAGATCGTGGACGACGGCTACCTCTTCCAGGTTCACGAGCACTTTGCTAAAAACATCGTCGTAGGCTTCGCCCGGATGGCCGGCCGCCCGGTCGGAATCGTCGCCAACCAACCCGCGTTTCTGGCTGGAGTCCTCGATATCGACGCCAGCGTAAAAGCCGCCCGCTTCGTCCGCTTCTGCGACTGCTTCAACATCCCGCTCATCACGTTCGAGGATGTCCCCGGCTTTATGCCCGGCGTCCAGCAGGAGCATGGCGGAATTATCCGGCACGGCGCGAAGCTGCTCTACGCGTTTGCCGAAGCGACCGTCCCGAAGCTGACCGTCATCACGCGCAAAGCCTACGGCGGAGCCTACTGCGTCATGAGCAGCAAACATCTCCGCACCGACCTAAACCTCGCCTGGCCGACGGCGGAGATCGCAGTGATGGGGCCGGAGGGCGCGGTCAACATCGTCTACAAACGGGAGTTTGAGCAGGCGCTGAAGACTGCCCAGGCGGTCTGGCCGCAGGGCAAAGCGTTTACAGAAGAAGAAAAGCTCTCGATCCTCGCCGATCTACGCGCCGAGAAAGTCGAAGAGTTTCGCGAACGATTTGCGAACCCATATGTCGCCGCCGAACGTGGCTACGTCGACGCAGTAATCCGGCCAAGCGAGACGCGCCGACGGCTGAATCAGGCGTTGAATATGCTGACCGGCAAACGCGAGAAGAATCCCTCGAAGAAGCATGGGAACATTCCGCTGTAGAGGGGATGCAACAAGATTGGCAGCTGCGATATCATCGGGCAGTAAGGTAGCGATGAGCATGCATCGAGTGACGGTCGAACTGCCGCAAGCATCCTACCGCCATCTACGGCAGATGGTTGAGTCTGGCCTGTACCCTTCGGAGAGCGACGCCGTGGCCGATGTGCTGCTGGACGCCAGTTTGACGCAGGATGCGGCTCTGAAAGTCCCCGATTCTGATCGCTGGATGCGTGATGAAGTGCTCGCAGCCGACGATGTTTTGGAAGCGGACCCAACCTCTGGGCTGACTCCGGAACAGTTACATGCGGAACTAGGTGCGGCACGGCAAGCTCGAATGCAGTCCAGATAGTGGACCGTAGACTTATCTATTCGCAAATCGCGGGCCGGGCATTGCAGGAGATTGAAGCCTACATAGCACTCAATGAATCGCAAGAGATTGCAGAAGCGTATGTTGAGGGGATTGAAGTCCGCTGCCGTCGACTTCTTTTCGCACCAGAGCAGGGAACACGTCAGGACTCTTACCGTATCGGAATCCGGACCACAGGATTTGAACGTCGAGTTACGATTGCATTCCGCGTTACAAATGACGCTGTGAGGATTCTCTCAATTGCCTATGGCGGCAGGCGGTATCAAACGGATCTTTGAGTTGCAGGAGCTAACCGTAAAGTTCCGTCTCAAACCTCTGCAGCGCAGCCTCAGACCAAGCGTGCGATTCCTTCTGCCAGGTCTCACCCTGGTCCGCGATAAAGTTCGGAAAATTCATCCGGCAATACCCCTGCCTCTGCCCAAAGTCGAACAGCCCCTGAGCCGTTCCGTCCAGATAAAGCACGGCCCGCAGCCCATCGCGAGACCACTCCACTG
>JAYVZU010000158.1:0-6278 GCA_043783075.1 Rhodanobacteraceae bacterium | reverse complement strand
AGCATTCCAAAAGTCGATGGAGAAGATCAGCAATCGCGATCTGGGGTGGTTCTTCGAGGATTGGGTGTATCACGACAAGGGTTTGCCGGACCTGACGCTGGTGCAGGCTAACCCGCGGCCATTGCCGGTCAGGGCAGGCAAGAGCGGCGGATATATTGTTGCGGTTGAGGTTCGGAACGACGGCGATGTGGTGGCTGATGTTCCGGTTACGGTGCGAGCCGGAAGTCTCTTTGTTACGGAACGGCTGCAGATTCCGGCACATGGTTCGGCTTCGACACGGGTGGTATTTGAGGGGACTCCGGAGTACGTGGAAGTGAATGACGGCAGTATCCCAGAACTCCGCAGCACGAGTCACGTGCTGGAGTTCAAGCAGTAGGCTACCGGGGCGACGTGCGTTTTCTTGCCTTTATGGGCTTGGTTGCTGTGGGAGTCCACGTTTGGCCGTTGGCCCAGGTGCGGTTTGCGGCTAGGTCGACGTGAATTGGCGAGTCAACGGAAGTTTCCGGCGGAAGAGCCGCGTCCAGGCCGTCGCCAAACTGCGGCAGGGCGGTGGCGAGTTGGAGCAATCGGGATCGCAGCACCGGGCCTGAAAGATGCAGCGTCAGGCCGTTGGGATCGAAGCGGCCGTCGAGCATTGCGGGCTGTGGCGCGCCAAGATCGACCGGAACGGGGCGCAATGTCAAGGCTCCGCCGTCCAGATCCGCGTTGATTTTGGTGCTGACAAATGGCTGGGTCTTGCCGAGTGTCAGGGAAGCGTTATCGACCGAAACATGGCCTCCGATGGACGACCATCCATCCCGGTTGGCGTTGCAGCAGACCAGCTTTGCGCCGATGGCACCGCCTGCGGAGAGATCGGGTGCGACCCTGCGGCTGGCGAGGCGCAACGCGTCAAGTAGAGGGGCCGCAGGTGCATTGGTCAAGGATGCGTCCACGGTTGCGCTCTGCCAATGCGTCACGTCGGGGACCTCGCCTGAAAGAGAAAGGCCATCTGGGGTACTTCCCGCGATCGCTTCTGAGGGCCAGCCGCAGCGGAGGTTGCTTAGGCGGTGGAAGGTCGCGGCAGCCTCCGCCGTGCAGCGGATATTGGCTTGCATCGTATGCTGCGGGACGAAGTCGGAGCGGCGGACTTCGTCTAGATCGAGTTCGGTGTCGAGCTTGCTGCTGCCGATCGTCCCTTGAATATTCGTCCGTACCGCCATGACGCCGCGGAAGCCAGCATCGCGGCCGATGAGTACCCAGCTCACTCCGCCCAGCGGGGCAGAGCGCCACTCCACGGACATATCTACCGGGACGTCGGCCATTGCGGAGGCTTTGCCGAGGGTTCCCTGCACCTGGAGAATGCCGGTGTCGGTGGCGGCGGTGTTGGTGCGGGCTGGATGACCTTCGAGGCGCAGCTTCCACTGGTTCGGTTGGGTCAGCCATAGTGCGAGGTCGGCCTCTGTTAGTGCGATGGGCAGCTTTTCGAGACCCATCTTTACGTTGACGCGGGCTCCAGTTGCCTCGACGTAGGGGAAGCGCGGCTCGTCGCCGACACCCTGCTGGGCGGTTGGGGCGGCTTCGATCTTGGAGGCTTGCAGCAGAATACTTTCGATGTTCCAGCGGCCGTCGGATCTGTGCACGAGGTTCAGGCTGGGATCGTCGAGCGAGATGCGGGAGAACTCGACGCGGCGACGCCAGAGCGACCAGACGCGGAGCGTCACCTTTACCGTTTCGGCCCGGATGACTGGCTCAGAGCTGAAGGCCGGATCGTCCTGCACCACAAAGTTCTGCAGCGTAAACCCGGGCATCGGCAGCATGTTCAGCGTGACGGAGTCGATGTGGACGGGACGCCCCAGGCTTTCGCTGACGCTCTGCGTGATGCGGCGGCGAAAGCTATTGACGTTCAGCAGCGGCGGCCCGAGCAAGAGTGCCAGTACGACCAGAAGCACAGCCACAACTTTCAGGACGCGGTTCCGGGCGGGCAGCACCCAAGGCCTCGGTTGCAGGTCTTCGGGGTCGATCTCGAGGCCCGAGTTCTCGAGCAGTTCGGCGTCGAGATCTCGCTCGGCTTCCGCGCGCTGTTCGGCCGCGAGGTCGCGCCCTTCGTCCTTCTGCTGCATGCCTGTTTCCTCTTGCATCGTGCTGGCTCGCGTCTGGTTCGGTCGTTACTTGATGAGGTGCAGGGTCCGCTTCCAGCGGGTCTTGTCGAAGAAGTGAAGCGCCGTGGTGAGGAACGACCCGACACGTGAACCGAAGCTGGCGTCGGGCGTCATCTCCTCGGCGGTGGCCTCAAACGACCAGTAGTTGAAGAGCGGGCGGCCCATAATGTTTTCGCGTGGGACGAAGCCCCAGAAGCGGCCGTCCAGTGAGTGTTCGCGATTGTCGCCCATGGCGAAGACCTTGCCGGGGGGGACGACGATGTCCTGTCCGTCGAGATGCGTGGGCTCATCCTGCGCCCAGATCTCGGTCGAACCCGGAGGAACGCCGTAGCGAGGGAAGTCGTCGCGTGTCTGCTGGTACATCGATTCGGAGTCGCCGTCGTTGGTCGGAAGAGCCGCGTAGGCCTCATTCTGCGCCTGACCGTTCAGGTAGACGACGCCGTGCTCCAGATGGATATGGTCGCCGGGAATCCCGATGGCGCGCTTGACCAGGACCAGGTCCGGGGTCTCGGGGTTCGGCTTCATAAAGACGATGACGTCGCCGCGCTGCACGTCACGGTAGTGTACCCACGGGGCCCACTTTGCGGGGGGAGCGAGCGTGATGCGGTCGACGAAGACGTGGTCGCCGACCAGTAGCGTTTTTTCCATGGAACCCGACGGGATGACGTAGTTCTGAAAGACGAACGTCATCAGAAACAGCCCGACGGCCAACACTGTGCAGATGGACGATAGCGATTCGAGGGGCGTTTCAATCTCTTCCTGACGCTCATTCTTGCCTGGCGCGGTCTGTTCGGCTACCGCTGCGTTCATTTGCTGCTCATCCATCAGAAATGTCTCCATCGCGAATCACGAAAATATCAGTTCCACCAGTGTAAGCCAGTGGGAGGGGTCGCTACCGAACCACCTGAAACGTCCGGTCCCAGCGGGCGAAGCTGGTGCTGGCTGTGGCGCGGTCGCGGTCGGTGTGGAAGGGGGAGCGATCGCCGTCGCCCTCGCTGCCGGGCTGCCGCCAGGAGAAGTAGATCAGCAGCGGCTTTCCCACGATCGCGTTGCGGGGGACGAAGCCCCAGTAGCGGCTGTCCTCGCTGTCGTTGCGGTTGTCGCCCATGACGAAGTAGCTGTCTGGCGGGACGGTCACCTCGCCGTTCTGGACCAGGGTTCGGAGACGAATCCACCAGTCCGGGTTCACTCGGGTCTGCATGGTCTGGAGGTCGGGGAAGTCGTCGCGGTAGCGGTCTTCGGCGGCCTGGCGGTAGACCGCGTAGGCCTCCTTCAGGGGCTGGCCGTTGCGGTAGACGACGCCGTCGCGGAGGTGGATGGTGTCGCCCGGAATCCCAATGACGCGCTTGACGAGATGCACGTTGGGGTCATCCACCGGGTCGTGAAAGACCACAACATCGCCTCGGTTGATGGCGATGGGGGGCAGCAGGCCGGGGGCATTGCTGTCGAGGGCCTGCTTGTCCATTAGCATGAAATCGCCGACCAGCAGCGTCGGCTCCATGCTGCTGGATGGGATACGGATCGGCTGCACGGTAAATGTCATGACGAAGAGTGCGATCACCAGCACGGTCAGCATCGACTGGACCGCTGGCAGAAGGCCAACGGGATGATGTTGGAGCGGTGTTGCAGTTGAGTGAGGTGGCTTTTCGGCCAACGCGGGCTTAGCGATGGCTGCAATCGTGCCCGGGATGGACTCGACTTCAGCCATCTCAGGCCCCCGCCTCGGGTGCGGTGTGGTGTCTCATCTTTTCGAAGGCCAGTCGTGCTGCCTCTTGCTGGGCCTGCTTCTTGGTCGAGCCTTTGGCATCGGCCAGTGCACCGTTACGGCTTTCGTCGCCTTCCATCCGCACCTCGACGTGGAAGATCCGGCGGTGTTCCGGGCCGGACTCGCTTAGTAGGCGATATTGGGGGCGGCCCATGCCGGTCGCCTGTAATAGCTCCTGCAATGCGGATTTATGGTCGCCGACGGAGCCACTAAAGCGAGCTCCGGTACCCAGAGACTCCTCAAGTTCCGGCAACGCGCCGTCCAGCACCTGGTCCTCGACGAATCGGCGGGCGACTTCGATTCCTCCATCCAGATAAAGCGCCGCGATGATGGCTTCGACGGTATTCGCGAACAGCGCGGCATTGGTACGGCCCTGGTTTTTTTCGGCGGTGTGTCCCAGCAACATAAAGCGGCCAAGCCCCAACCGTGCGCCTACTTTGCCCAGATGAGTGCGGCTGACGACGGACGCTCGCAGTCGCGTTAGTTCGCCTTCGCGCGAGGTCGGGAAGCGCCGGCACAGGGCCTCCGCCGCGAGCAGGCCTAGTGCTGCATCGCCCATAAACTCAAGCTGTTCGTTGTCGTGGGACGGGTCGGCACGGTCTTCCTCGGCGCTGGAGCCAACGGCGTCATACACATACGAGCGATGCGTCAGGGCGAGAGTCAACACCTCGCGACGCTTGAAGCGGTGGCCGACCAACTGCTCCAGTTCCTCGATACTAGCCAGCGGCGCGACCTGAGTCACAGCTGTCTTCTTGCTCGGCCGACGTGCCATGGCTCTCCCTCTCTAATGCACTACTGTACCGGAGAGCGCCCAGTTAGCGGTGCAGGTCTGGGGATGATTTAGGATCATCCGGCCGGTACGCTTCCTTTTCCTTCTTGCCGCTGGGGTCCAGCTCCTCTTCTTCCTGGTGGACGACCTTCGGGACTTCAAACGCCTTCTTCATGCCGATCTGTGCGGCAGCCTGGGCATCGGGCGGAACAGCGGCGACGGCTAGCGCTGCTTTGTACTCGGTAATGGCGTGCTGGCGCTCGGGCGGGTCTTTGATGTCGTACAGGCGGGCAAGGTAGATATGCGCCCACGCGATGGTGTGCGGGTTATGGGAAATCTTCAGCACTTCCTCAAAACGGTCAAAAGAATCTTTGGGGTCGTGCTCCATCAACTCCACCCGCGCCTTCACATACATGGCGTCGCCGTGGTCCTGCTTGGGGTCGGCAAGAATTTTATCGGCAATTGCATCTGCGCCATCGAGGTCGCCTTCCAACATTTTCTTTTCAGCCAACATTATGCCGGTAAGTTGCCGTGGCGCCCGCGCGACGAACTCGCCCGATCCCTGCGGAAGGAAGTCAATCTGCTGGGCTGAGCGACGAACGCGGTCGACGTCCATGCCGTAGACCATCTCGCCCATGGATTCGCTGAGACCTGCGGGTTGATGCTCGAACTGGGTGAATTGCTGATAGAAATAATCGGTTAGAACCCAGCCCTGGCGCATGTTCAGCGTGACTTGCTGACGGCGGATCAGCTCGGCCTGCCGGTCGTAAGCGCTCAACTCTTCGTCATACTTTGCGAGGTCTGCGCGAACTTTGGTGCCCTGCGGCTTTACGGGAGCGGGGAAGCCGACGTTCATGGTTCGCGCCTCGATCGCCTTGATCATGCACTCGGTCACCAGCGCGATGACGTCTGTTTTGTAGACGTAGTCCAGAGGCGCGTCCTCAACCGGCTTTAGCAGCGGAGTCAGGCGCATCATCGACTGCGAACGCGCGTAAACGAGCGGCTCCAACTGGTAGTGGAGGTACAGGTGGCGAATCTCGTCGAGCTTGATGGCTCCGGCTGCGTTGGGCGACGTGACGATTACGTAATCGGAAGCGTAGATTCGGGCGTTCGGGGAGTTTGGGGCGAGCATCGGCTCGACCAGGATGATCAGGCGGCGGCCGTCGTAGCTGCTGACCGGAACCTTAAGGTAGAGGTTCGTGCGCAGGATGATGCGAGTCGCGGGATCGTGCACCGTGTTGGTGATGGCTTCGTATTCGGCGTGGTGTTTCTGCCAGAGCGCGTGCAGCGACGCCTTGGAGGCGAAATCGCGCAATAACGGCAGGATATTGACTACCTGCAGCGCATCGGGCGGCATATCGGTCTCGTCGGCCGTGGGTGCGAGGGCTGGCGGTGGCCCAATGTAAAGAGCGAGCGAGATGTACTGCGCCAGCTCACGGCCACGATCGTTGAGTTGATGCTCGTCGATGTACGCGCAGAGTTTTTCTTTGCTTTGGCGAACGAGAGCGGATTCTGCAACCTCGGCGGCTACATCGGTGCGGATTGCGGTTCGAACCGGCTGCGAGCTAGATAGGTCTGTGTCGTAGCCACAGGTATTCAAGGCGAC
>JAYVZU010000157.1:0-2073 GCA_043783075.1 Rhodanobacteraceae bacterium | reverse complement strand
CCGGCTCCATCATCAGTCCCTCAAGCTGCACCACCGGCACCTTCGCCAGGTAGGCCACGGCTCCGGCGCGGTCACCCATGGCGTAAATCCCCGGATGCGTCGCAGCAAACGAAGCTACATCCTCCCCCGCCAGGTAGGTCAGCTCATCCTCTGGTCGCGACCTGTGGACCAGATAAGCCGCGTCCAGCGCAAATAACGCCAGCGCCGACCCAACCCAAACTATCCCTGAATTCCCCGCGGCCGGTGGCCGCAGCAACACGATCATCGCGAAGACCCCGGCAATCGGCCACGCGTAGACATACCACGGCCAGATCATCCAATCGCTCAGAAACGTCACCGCCAGAAACTGTAGCGGCGGAAACAGCAGCGCGGCCCATACGATTCCGATGCAATCTTCCGGCGCACTCCGCTTCCGTACCCAGATCATCACCGGTGTCACCAGCGTCAGCACGACACAGATCCCGTACACCGGCAGCTTCGGGTTAAAGAGCCGATGGCCAAACGACACCATCGCATCCACCGACGGCAGCAGGTGCGTATCGCGGAGCTGCTTTGCGGTGCCTGAGACCGGCATCAGCGCCCCAAACACCCATAGATTGATCCCGGCATACAACACAATCGGCAATAGTCCCAGCAGAAAGAAACCGCACAGCCGAAATCGTTCGCGTCCAGTATCGCCCTGCGGCAGAACATCAAACAGAAACAGCAACCCCAGCAGCAACACCGTATCCAGCCGAGAAAGCACCATGCAACTCGCCAGCAACCCATACCGCAAAGCCGTCCGGGTCGTCCACGTAAACCCGGGCCGCAGTCGATACCAGAACATCCCGAACACAATGGCAATCGTCAGGCCAGCTTCCATGCCGCCCCGCACGATCATCAATGCGCCGGTAGCGCCGAGCAGTTGTACCGCACAGCTTACCTCGACCGTGCAGAATAAATGCGCAATCCGGTAGACGAAAGCAGCAATCACGACGATCAGCGCCAGTTGGAGCGTCTCCAGCGCAATCGCCATCGGCAAGACGCTGGTACTACCGAGCACGCCGCCGACATCGAACAACTTCGTTACGACTGTGAGGATCAGCAGCCACAGTGGATGGTAGCCATTGGTCAGGTGTGTCCCGTCAAAGGTCGACAAGCCATGAAATGCCACGTTCCGGGCGACCTGAGCGTAGTAGAAGAAATCGTCTTCCAGACCGATGCTCAGGACAGCATCTCCAAAGCGCAGGTTGCCAAAGAACACCGCTGTGGCTGCGACGACAATCACACCCGAGACGAGGGTTGGAAGCCAGTTTCGATGGCGGGACGTCTGGTCGAGCGGTAGTGCTGAACGATCCAAAAGGGTCTCCGAGGGCTTGTCCTGCTGCCCCAAAAGCTTACTTGACCAGCATGCGAACCGCCACAACAATCAGCAGAGTCGCGAAGCAACGCCGCAGCACAACCTCAGAAAAATTCGCAGCCAGCGATCCACCAACATAACCCCCGACCGTGAAGCCAATGGCCACCAGCACGGCCAGCCGCAAGTCCACGTTGCCGGCTTTGTAGTACTTCCAGAAGGCGAAAATTCCGATCGGCAGCAGCAGCGTCGCCAGCGATGTGCCCTGCGCCTTATGCTGCGTCATCCCATAAATGTAGACCAGCGCGGGGATCAGGATCGCTCCGCCGCCCAGACCAACCAGACCGGAGATCACGCCGATCACCACGCCAAGTAGAAGCCCACCAACTATCGCCATTCTGCTAGCTTACCTTGGCGGCCAGCAAACTCGCGTACAGCGCAATCGTCTGCGTTGCGATAGCTTCCCACGCAAATTTCTCCTCCACCCGCTTCCGCCCCGCTTGCCCAAACGCCTTCGCCTGCACCGGGTCTGCCAGCAAAGCCGCAACCGGACCAGCCAGATCCTTCGCAAACTTTGCCGTATCCATCGGGAACGTCGTCACTGGATCAGGATCGAAAGCTACCAGATGCCCTGTCGCGCCCTCGACCACAACCTCCAGAATTCCACCAGTCGCCGAAGCCACGACCGGCGCCCCGCAAGCCATTGCTTCAAGATTGATAATCCCAAATGGCTCGTA
>JAYVZU010000156.1:0-2080 GCA_043783075.1 Rhodanobacteraceae bacterium | reverse complement strand
TATCTGACGTACCGCCAGTGTTCGAGTAAAGACTGGTGCACGGTGCGCTTCCGCTCGCACTATTGATGCAGGCAGCAATAATATTGGCAAGCGTATTGATCGTAACTTCAGGCAGGCTTAGATTGACACCGCCCCCTATAAACTGACCCGTCGTGAAGTCCACCTCCGAAGTAGCTGTCGCGAATGCGCCACCCACACCCGACAAGCTCGATGGAGCCGAGCCAACGTGCCTGTAGTCGGACATAAAGGGCGAAAGTGCCTCGACACTCACAACCGTGGTCAGCTCATCGATAAAAATGAATGTCGTGGCGGCGTTCGCAGCCAAAGTGTTGCAACTCCCCAGCATTGCCATCACGGCGATACCGGAGTTGGTCACACTTCCGCCTAGACCCGGGTTGCCGCCAGTCGCGACAATGTAGACCAGCGGATTGGCTGCGGGGCAGGTATATTGCCCGGTAATACTGAATGATCCATCGCTCAGGCTGATCGCCGGCTGAGCGAGCAATGCCGTCGCCGCGCCTTGATTCGTCGTCGTATTTGCCGCATACAACTGGATCGTCGACCCCGACACAGGCTGTTGGCCACCATGCAGCCGTCCCTTGATCACTGACGTCGCGAAGGGTGTTACCAGGTTCGTGGGGCTCGTTGAGATGCCACAGCCGGTTGCCACGATCGACACAACAGAGGCGCAGAGGGTCAGACAGAGTGCTCGAACTGGAAGAGACATGAAAACTCCCGTCACGTACGATCTTTGGTGGATCGGCTGAAAAGAAAGCTAAGCGCGGCAAGAATAGCACAGCACCTTTTCAGGCGGCGGATTTCGTCAATCAACAATGGGCGCGACGATTTCGGCGACACATTCTCTCGACCGAAAATCCCATTCCAGTTCCGCGACCATTCAGGTCGCCCTCTGTAACCGGAAAATGCTACCCTGCTCCCGGCGGATAAACCTTATGAAATTCGTACTCGCTCTAGACCAGGGCACCACCAGCTCCCGCGCAATCCTCTTCGCAGCCGACGGCTCCATCGCCGGTACAGCCCAGCACGAGTTCCCCCAGATCTACCCCCAGAACAGCGGTCCCGCCACCGGGTGGGTTGAGCACGACCCCTACGCCATCCTCACCTCGCAGCTTTCTGCCGCAGTGGAAGTTCTTGGCAAGAGTCAGCTCCGCCCCCACGACGTCGTAGCCCTCGGCATCACCAACCAGCGCGAGACCACCATCGTCTGGGATCGAGCCACCGGCAAGCCCGTCTACAACGCCATCGTCTGGCAGGACCGACGCGGCGCGCCTCTCTGCAAGCGACTCATCGACGACGGTGCCGAAGCCACCGTCCAGGCCAAAACCGGCCTGCTGATCGACAGCTACTTCTCGGCCACAAAGATCGCCTGGATCCTCGATAACGTAGCCGGAGCCCGCGCCGACGCGGAAG
Source organism: Rhodanobacteraceae bacterium (assembly GCA_043783075.1). Classification (GTDB taxonomy): domain Bacteria; phylum Acidobacteriota; class Terriglobia; order Terriglobales; family Acidobacteriaceae; genus Edaphobacter. Next base: position 649 of record JAYVZU010000156.1, on the reverse strand, counting down.
CCGGAAAGCTCGCCTTCGGCACCGTCGACACCTGGCTCATCTGGAACCTCACCAGTGCCAAACGCCACGTCACCGACCGCACCAACGCCAGCCGCACCATGCTCTACAACATCGTCGAAGACCGCTGGGACGACGAGCTGCTCCAGATGCTCAACATCCCCCGCAATATGATGCCCGAAGTCTGTTGGTCCTCAGAAGCCCTCGGCCCCGTCACAACTTCGCTCGGCCTCGGCGACATCGAAATCGCAGGCGTCGCAGGCGACCAGCAAGCAGCCCTCTTCGGCCAGCTCTGCGTCTCCGCCGGACAAGCCAAGAACACCTATGGCACCGGATGTTTCCTCCTCCAGCACATTGGAGATACCTTCGCCCTATCCGACCAGAGACTCATCACCACCCTCGCCTGCAGCACCAGCCGCAAGCTGGAATACGCGCTCGAAGGCTCGGTCTTTGTCGGTGGAGCCGTCGTACAGTGGCTGCGCGACAACATGAAATTCTTCACCACCTCCGCAGAAGTGGAAGGCATCGCCGCCTCCGTCCAGACAGCCGAAAACGTCGTCTTCGTCCCCGCCTTCACCGGCCTCGGAGCCCCCTACTGGGACCCCTACGCCAGCGGCATGATCATCGGGCTACAACGCAGTACGGAGATTGG
>JAYVZU010000155.1:0-6313 GCA_043783075.1 Rhodanobacteraceae bacterium | reverse complement strand
CTCCGTTTGGAGGGGTTCTGCAGTCGCTGGTGGATCAGACGAGCCAGTTGGATAAGCAGGCGCAGACAGCGGTGACGGGATTGCTGAATGGGTCGGGGGTGGAAGTGCATGAGGCGATGATCGCGACGCAGAAGTCGGATATGGCGTTTGAGCTGGCGCTGCAGGTTAGGAATAAGGCAGTTGGAGCTTACCAACAGATGATGTCGATGCAGTTTTAAGGGCAGTGAATAGTGGGTAGTGAGGGCTGCGGATGGCGGATGAGTTAGATACGGGTGCAGTTGGGGAGAAAGCGCTGGCGGTTGTGGCGCAGGCTCGAAACAAGTTTGAAGCGATGCCGGCGCAGCGACGTACGTGGCTTATGGGCGGCGGCGCAATGGTACTGGCGGTGATCGCAGCGATGGTTTGGTGGGCGGGGCGGCCGGACTATCGGGTGTTGTATTCCGGGCTGGATGGGAAGGATGTACAGCAGGTCGCGCAAGAGCTTGGGGCAGCTGGGATTCCGTTCGAGATGACGGCGGATGGGACCGGTGTGCAGGTTCCGGCGGAGTCGCTGGATAAGGCGCGGATGGAGGTTGCAGCGAAGGGAATGCCGCAGAGTGGGCGGCTGGGATTTGAGCTGTTCGACAAACCAAACTGGGTGGGGAGCGAGTTCGACGAGCGTGTAAATTACCAGCGTGCGCTGGAGGGCGAGTTAGAGCACACGATTGGAACGTTGGGAGTGGTGCGGTCGGCGAGAGTTCATCTGGTGCTTCCGCAGGCGAGCTTGTTTACGAGCGAAGAAAAGGTTGCGAAGGCTAGTGTGGTTTTGAAGCTGAAGCGCGCGACGCTGGATGTGGAGCAGACGGAGTCGATACGGAATTTGGTGGCGGGAGCGGTGGAGAATTTGAATCCCGCGCAGGTGACTCTGGTGGATGCGGATGGACGCGTAAATCTGCAGGCGAAGGGACGTGGCGCCCATGCAGGCGATCAGGAACGCGAGATGGAAGCAAAGCTCGTGGCGATGCTCGAGCCGCTGGCTGGCGCGGGAAATGTACGGGCGACGGTGAACGTGAGTTACGACGAGGGATCGGAGGAGCATACGGATGAGGTGTACGACCCGGCGCAGACAGCTGTTGTGACGACGCAGAAGACAGAGCAGATGAGTGGGTCGGCGAAGGGAGCATCGGGAGTTCCGGGGACGGCGAGCAATACTCCGGCGGCTGCTCCGGCGGGTGCGGTGCAGGGGAGCGCAAAGGCTGCGGCACCGGGGACTCCGCCTCTGCTAACTCCGGCTGCGGGTAAGGACGGTCTGCCGGTGTATCCGCAGAATGGCGGCCCTGGGCAGAGCACGAAGGAGGAGAGCGGCACCTATGCGGTGACGCGGCACGTGACGCATACAGAAGCCGGGCCGGGGCGCGTCCGGCGAATTACGGCTGCAGTGGTGGTGAATGATCGGATGGTAACCGAGGGCGCGGCGAAGACTTTGAAGACAGTTTGGAAGCCACGCACGAGCGACGAGATGAAGCGGTTGGAGGGACTGGCGCAGGCTGCTGTTGGGTTCGATGAAAAACGCGGTGACCAGGTGGTGATGGAGAACGTCGGCTTTAGCTCGAACGCGCCAGAGGTGGAGCCGGCGGGTATGGAAAAAGTGATGGAGCAGACGAAGGGATTGCTTGGGACTCAACCAGCGATCTTGAGGACCGGGGTGACAGCATTGTTGGGTGTGATGTTGGTGATGTTGGTGCTGAAGCCGGTCGCAACCCAGATGGTTGCGATGATGAAGGAACCGCTGCTGTTGACGAACGGGCGAGGATCTTCGGGAGGGGAAGACCAGCATCATCTTCCGCGGGGCTCGACGCATCGATCGGAGCTAGGGGGCAGCCATGGTGGGGATGCGGGGCTTGCTGCTGGGGCCGTTGAGGATCAGGGGCCGACACGGTTTGACGAGATTGCGGATCACATCAAGCGCGACCCAGGACATAGCACACGGCTGATCGAGACGTGGATTTCATCGGATGGAGACGAATAAATGGCAGCGATGGCAGTGACTCAACGCAAAGGTATGGTGAGGGGTGAACAGGGGGAAGACCGCGTTCAAATCTCCGGGATTCGTAAGGCCGCCATTCTAATTATAGCGGTCGGAGAAGAACTGGCGACGAACCTGTTTAAGAGCCTTGGAGAGGCCGACGTGCAGCGGGTTGCGGACGAGATTTCGCGCATGGGAGAGGTGAGTGAAGACCAGCTGGACGAGGTGATGAACGAGTTCCATAGCCTGGTACGATCGCAGGCCTATATGGTTCGTGGCGGGCATGATTATGCAGCGAGGCTTTTGACGGAAGCGTTTGGACCTGCGCGGGCAGATGAGCTGCTGACGCCGGTGAGTAGTGTGCGCGAACGTACGACCGGTGACCTGGCAATGCTACAGAAGATGGAGCCTCAGCAGCTGAGTAAGTTTCTGGAGAACGAACATCCGCAGACTGTTGCGCTGGTACTGGCACACCTCGATTCAAAGCGCGGGTCTACGGTGCTGATGCATCTGGGTGGACAGATGAGAGTGGAGGCCGTGCGAAGGCTAGCAGGGATGCGGCAGTTCTCGCCGGAGATGGCGCAGAAGGTTGCGTTGGTGCTGCATCGCCGGATGGATTCGCTCGGGTCCACAGGCCGAAAAAATTATGCGGGCTATAAGGCCGTTGCGGATTTGTTGAACCGGCTGGACCAGACTTCCTGCAAAGGGATTCTGGAGGAGATTGAGAAGAAAGAACCAAAGACGGCGACAGATATTCGGAGCCTGATGTTTACGTTTGACGATCTGTTGACGGTGCCGCAACAAGGCATTCGGGAGCTGGTGTCGGCGGCCGATAAGAAGATGTTGGCGACGTCGCTGAAAGGCGGCAAGGAAAACATCAAGGCTCATATGTTCAAGGCAATGAGCTCTCGTGCCGCAGAGATGATGCGCGATGACATGGAGGCAATGGGGCCGGTTCGCAGCAAGGACGTGAACGCAGCGCAACAGGAGTTGTTGGCACTGGCGCAGAGGCTCGAATCAGAAGGCAAGATGCAGCTGAAGGTGGAGACGGACAATGACGTCACTGTTTGAGTTTAGCGATGCAGTAGGCAGATCCGGCGTGGAGGTGCCGATCGACTTGGTGACCTCCGGCACGCGCGGCGTGTCGCTGCTGGAATTTTTTGTCCTGGAAGATGAAGAACGGGAACGGATCGCACGTGAGGACGCAGAAGCGCTGGCGCAACAACCTGTTGAGTCGGCGGCTGCAGAACGTGCGCGACAAGTGCAGGTGATGATTGAGGCCGCACGATCCGATGCTGCCGATGAGGCAAGACGTGAGTTCGGGGAGCAGCTTGAGATCAGGTTGGATGCGGAACGCGCTCGCGTTGAACAGGTTTGCAGCGAGTTTGCGATGGATAGACAACGATACTTTGCCGCAGCGGAATCGCAGGTTGTGAAGCTGGCTATTGCAATTGCGCGACGTGTACTGGCGAGGGAGGTGGAGGCAGATGAGATGCATCTGACTGCGTCGGTTCGCGCCGCGCTTGCTCGTGTTCACGATGGAAGTGCGACCGTGTTGCGGGTTCGCGCAGGTGAGCAGATGCATTGGGAAGCGCTGTTTGCCAATAGCCGCGAGGGTAGCGTTACGGTTGTTGGCGATGATTATTTGGACGCCGGTGAGTGTGTTCTGGAGACAGACGTTGGGCGTGTGGAGTTGAGCGTGCCGGTGCAGCTTGCCGAGGTGGAGCGCGGGTTTGGCGATCTGTTGCGCAGGCAGGGCGAGTAATGAGCAAGGTGCGGGATGGGTTGGGATCGGCTGGCCTGGAGCCTTACTTTGCGACTTTGCAGACCAGGCCGACGTGGAAGTGGGTAGGTCGCGTGGTCAAGGCTTCGGGACAGACCGTGGAGTCCGAGGGGCCGTTGTGTTCGGTGGGCGAGAGTTGCGAATTAGTGGACCAGGGCGGCAGGCGGCACGCTGCCGAGGTGATCGGATTCCGCGGGAAAAATGTAGTGTCGATGCCGCTGAATGCGACGCAGGGAATTCAGTATGGCGACGGTGTGCAGGCGTTGGGTTCGATGCCGTCGTTGGCAGTGGGCGAGCAGATGCAGGGGCGGATCTTGAATGCGCTGGGTGAGCCTCTGGATGGGTTGCCGCCGCCGCGAGTACGGGCGATGTGGCCGCTTGATGGCGAGGCTCCGACGCCGATGGAGAGGGAGCCGATTCGTGAACCGCTACAAACCGGGCTGCGCGTGATTGATGGAATGTTGACGGTCGGGCGCGGACAACGGGTTGGAATTTTTGGCGGTTCGGGCGTGGGTAAGAGCACGCTCATTGGCATGATGACGCGCAACACCGCTGCGGATCTTACTGTCGTGGGGTTAGTTGGTGAGCGCGGCCGAGAAGTTAGGGAATTTGTGGAGGACTCGCTCGGTGATGACGGCTTGAAGCGCGCCGTGGTGCTGGTATCGACGAGCGACCAAAGCCCGTTGCTGCGGATGCGCGCGGCGATGGCGGCGACTGCTGTTGCAGAGTTTCATGCAGCGCGTGGGAAGCATGTGTTGCTGGTATTGGATTCGCTGACCCGGTATGCGATGGCGGCTCGGGAGGTCGGCCTGGCTGCAGGGGAGCCGCCGGCGAGCAAAGGATATACGCCCAGCGTATTTACACGACTGGCTAAATTGGTGGAACGGGTTGGAAATTTTGAACATGGCAGCATCACAGCCTTCTATACGGTGTTGATGGAGGGTGATGATCAACAGGACCCAGTAGTGGATGCGGTGCGCTCCTTTCTAGATGGGCACATTGTTTTATCGCGAGCGTTGGCTAGTGCTGGGCACTATCCACCGGTGGACGTGCTGGACTCGCTGAGTCGACTGATGCCGGCAGTTACGGGTCCGGAACACAGGGCCAAGGCTGCGTTGGTGAGACGGCTTTTGTCAACCTATGCGAAGAGCGAAGACCTGGTTCGGATTGGGGCTTATAAGGCCGGGAATGACGAAGAACTGGATCGCGCAATGCAGGCGATGCCATCTATTCGGCGCTACCTGGAGCAGAAGAGCGACGAACGTGTGACGATGTTTGACACCGTAACGCGGTTGCGCGAGATGGTGATCTGATGGCGGCCAGGAAAGGCATTGATCGGTTGGCCTCGCTGTACGGAATGATGGAGCAGATACGGTCGGTGGAACTGCGCGCGGCAACGATTGCGGTAGAAGATGCGGCTTGCTCGACGACAATTGCGTTGACACTGCGTGAAAGCCAGATAGCCTCTGCGCGTAAGGCGATGGCGACAGGTCGGCGCGAAGAGTGGCAGATATCCGAGACAGCACGTGTGGCCGTGGAGGCACGCATTGACCAACTCGCGAAAACTCGCACAGATCGCGAGAATGCTCGTGCGGAGGCTCACCAGATACATCGTCAGAGCCGCTTGGATATGGAGCAGATGGAGAGAGTTGTCGCTCAGGCACGTGTGCAGGTGGCGATCGAAGTGACCCGCCGAACGCAAGCGGAGTCGGATGATCGCTTCGCATCACGTCGCGCGTGGAGCCGGACACGCCGGATAATGAACTCCGAATGAAGACCCGCTAATGCGATGTTGCAGCGGTTTGGCGCTTCAGGTGCATTGCACTCCATGCAAGGGAGACACGAGTGCACCATACAGTCCATATCGGCACAGGTTTGACACTGGAGGTGAAGGGTGTGGTCGCGTCGGGTGCGGCGCAAACTCCAAAGATGCCGGTGGATGGAAAATTTCTTAAAGCCATGCTCGACAGTATCCAAGCGGTTGCAAGTGGGAAACCGGATCTATTGAAGCAGGGTTCGAGTCAGAGTCCAATGATTCTTGCTAGTGGCGAGAGTGTCGTCCGTGTGGACCCAGCCATCGCAGATCGACCCACTGAAAGTATGCCAAACGATGCAGGTGAGCCGTCGTCGCCAATTGATTCCCCGGCGGTCGAAATAGCCAAAGACCTGGTGCAGCAAGTGGCTGATGCCGCCGTGACCGCTGTAAGCGCGAAGCATTCAGACGTTGCACCTCCGACTCGTACAGGCTCAGTGGTCGTGCCGAAGAAGGGACCCCAAAAGGAGGTACCGGCAACAGTGCAAGGAGTCACCGTAGCAGTTCCACTCTCGCCATTGCCTGAGCCGAGACAGGTAGCAGGAGTCTCGCAAGTGGATATTGTGGCTCCTGATGCGAAGGTGCAAGTGTTGCCGGAGAAAATGCCCGTTGAGATCGCTATTACTGCGAGGCCGTCAATCGGCAAGAGTTCAGTGGCTTTGGCCAGGGACCTAAAGCGTGATGGGAAATCATTGGAAGTCTCCGCAGCAAC
>JAYVZU010000154.1:0-6320 GCA_043783075.1 Rhodanobacteraceae bacterium | reverse complement strand
GGAACGTGACTTCCGGCCCAAGCAACACGACCTTACCCTTTCCAACATTCGCCTGCGCAATTGCGATGGAATCGTTCAGGTAGGTCTGACCCCAGGCCCAGCCGCTGTCCAGCATGTTGCCCTGACCGTACCACGCGATCGTCTGCAGCCCGTGGCTAGCGGCGTCTGGGTTCGCCTTATAAGCGGGGCTGTTGTCGAAGAAGACGTCAATCGACGCTGGCACACCGTAGGCTACCGGCTGGGTGTTGTCCACCTGCGCGCGGATCAGCGAGCCCGGAATGTAGAACCGCTCCGGCGGAACCGCCTGCTCCTTGCTCTTGACGACCTCGGTGATGGCATCCTGCACCGGAAGCGCCATGGCCTTGTACATCCGCGACGAGCTTCCGATGGCCAAAACCGTGCCGCCACCTTCGACGAACGCCTTGATCTGGGGCAGGGTCTTATCCGCCGTGATGCGACCGAGGCGCGAACGGAACTCCTCCGGAACGGTCTCCGGTGCGGGCTGCGCCTGGAAGCGTGGAGCGTCGCCGCCAAGCTGCGGGCCGGCCGGGACCGGGGCGTTCGGGTTCGGAGCGGGCGCGGCCAGGTTGGGGAACGTGCCATCAGGGAAGACGAGCGAGTCAAAGCTGGCGTTCAGCTTGCCGGCGTCGAGCTGCTGCGGATACACGACCGTGAAGGGGAACTCGAACTGCTCGAAAAGCCATCGAATCCAGCCCGAGGGCATGGAGCCGCCGTAGACGTCGAACAGGCCGATGCGGGGTGCGTGGATCTGCAGAGCTTCGCCTGCTGGCGCTGCTGCCAGTGCGAAAGCGTTGATGCCGAGGTCCTTAGCCGCAGTTTCAATCAGGTCATGCGATGCCTTGGAGTAGGGAATCCAGAGGGCTCCCGCTGCCAACTCCGAGCTGCCCGCCTTGACCGCCTGCCTCATCCAGTAAACCTGGACGCTCGCCTTGAGCAGGCGATTCGTCAGGGTATAGGCATCGTTGTACTCGTGGCTGACGAGGTATCCCGCAGCCTTTGCTGGGCCGGAGATCGTTCCAGCCGGCGGTGCTGCAAGGTCGGTGGAGATCTTTTCAAACGGGCCGCTGATGCTGGTCAGCATCCGGTCTGCCTTGACGCCCATCTGGTACGAGAGTGTCCAGCCGGTCGTATCGTACGGACGCGTCGGCGGTGCGCCGGGGTAGGCGAAGTCGTTGGGGTGATCCTGCGGCTCCATCATGTCAAGAATCTGCGGACGGTACGACTGTGCGCAGTCTATGAAGAGGGAGCCAGCAGGGTAGTGTTTGCCCTCGGCATCGAACGCAGCGGTGGAGCGCTGGATTGCGATGCCGGACTTCATCAGCGCGTTGACGAACTTGACTGCGGTTGGGAAGTCGGGCTGGTCAGACGGCAGGACGTAGCCGCGCGGATCGCGGTGTGCGGGATCGTGCAGCACAGTGTTGTAGAGTCCGGCGGGCAGCCCGGCGTTGCGTCCACCGCCCGGCCCAGCATCTTCAGGAGCGGCAGCACGTGCTCCACGCGCAGGAGCCGCAGCGGCTGCTGCTTCTTCCAGAGCGTCGATACGTTTTGGCGTGATGGTCCAGCTATCCTTTTTGGCGGATTCGATGGACCGCTTCCCCATCACGTAGACGTCGTACAGCAGCGTGGTGCGGTTGCGGCTGGCGTAGTCCAGCATGGCGCGGTTATTGGTCTGCTCGTAGGCGATCGACTGGGCGTAGTGCCACGTCTGCGGCGCGACCGGGAACGGCTCGTCGCCGGTCGGGATCTGCCTCGCTGCTATCAGCGGAAGCTGCATTGGTGTGGGGCTGCCGATGATCTCGGTGAGGACGCCCGTTACATTATGGAAGTAAGTCACGGTGCGCAGACCGCCGTTGTACCAGGTGCTGTACGGCGCGGTCGAACGCATCCCGGAACCCGGCTTGCCTTCTTCGATCAGGCGGCCGTGCATCGCGCTGCCGATCTGCTCAATCTTCACCGGGATGAGCGGGTCATAGTGGAAGTTGAATGGGTCGCGGAAGGGCGGCATAAAGATAACGGTGCCGACTGGGCCGGTCTGGTGGTGGTTGTACATCAGTTGCGGAAACCACTCACGAAAGAGCTGACGGCTCATGTTCGTGGTCTCCTTCATGTTCATCATGTAGAAGTCGCGGTTGTTGTCGTGGCCGATGTATTTGGCCCAGAGCCGCGGTGTGGGGCTGTCGACGCGTTTGGTCGGCTCGGGCTCGCGCATGTACCACTTGGAGACGAGGTCGTCGCCGTCCGGATTGCAGAAAGCGAAGAGCGCTATATCGTCGTTCAGGAAGCGCATCGTTTCAGCATCGGTAAAGGAGTTCAACTCATAGATGGCCTCGACCAGCTGCGTAAAGCCGACCGTCTCGGATGCATGCAGACCGCCGTCGATCCATACGACGGACTTTCCTTCTTCCGCCAGCGCATGAGCCTGCGCGTCGTTCAGTCCGTCGGCATGCGCCAGCTTTGCGGAGATCTCCTTGTAGCGGTCCAGCTTCTTCAGGTTCTCGGGCGAGGTAACGATCACCATGTACTGATGCCGGCCCTCTTCGGTCAGCCCAATGTCGACCAGCTTCATGCGATCGGACTCAGTGGAGAGCTTCTTAAGATAGGTCTCGATCTGGTCGTAATTTGTCAGCATGTAGTCGTCGCCCATGTTGAAGCCGATGACTTGCTTGGGTGTCGAAATGTTTGGACGCGGGGCCTGTGCTAAGAGGGAAGCGGCTGACAGAATGGTGCCGAACAGCAGGGAATGGCAAGAGACTGACTTGAAGGTCAAGGAAACTCCGCACTGCATATGAAATTTTGGTGATGACTTACTCTAACTCATGCCCGGACTCCTTTGGCAGCCCTGCATTACTATTGAGGCGGGGTAACGCTATGTCGGATGTTGTAACGGGTTTGCGTCAGGTCATTCAGGATTTGGTCGCGCCAGAGTTGAAAGCGCACGCGGTCAAGCTGGAGACGTTGCAACGCCAAGGTGACATGGTGCAGAAATCAATCGACACCCAACACGACTCTGTGATGAAGTCGCTGGATGCGTTTCGGGCCGAGATGCGTCCGGAATTTGCATCATTACGTGCAAACAATCAGGTTGAAGTGCTGCGTCAGGTGGCTCCCATTAGCGAGCGAATCGCAGTGGTTGAGTCGCGGGTGAAGCAGGGCTGAAAACCAGAGTCAGCAACGTCGATCAAGACCGAAATCAAATTATTTTGAGCGCCGCCCTTACCGCGTTACTCATTCGAGCCTTGTTCGCAAATTGAGGGTGTCGAAGTCCTAATGCGATCGCGGTCTTATCGCCTAGCTGGTACCGTCTCCACGATGCACTGCCGAAGCTATCACCGAGGTGGATACAGGGTTTGCCTTATTCTTCCTGAATTATAAGAGGGCAATGTTTCCAAGCCTTTGTTGAGAAAACAAAGATTTTTGCTGGCTTTTCGGCTCGAATAATTCGCATAAAACGCGCACTGCCTGCTTTATGAATTTCATCGCTCGCGGTTGCAAACATATCCTCGGTGGTTCCAATGCACCGAGGAAGGAAATTGAAAAACAGAACATTTTCCCAGAAGTCTGAACGGTGCTTCGCATCGAAGTAATTCGCGACGGTCGTAAAGAAAGAATCACCTTTCTGGTTCCCTCTAATGACGGCCCTCAGAATTTCCTGGGTAAAGCCTTTGTAGTCAGGGTGCTGCGTTTGTCTATGATGGGAGTACCCCCCGTTAGCAATTCGCCGAGGTTTGCTCTGATTGTTTGGGCCTCTCCAACAGTCGTGTTCCATTGATTGTTCCTCCGCGTTCCGAACCGATGTATTGGGCAGGACATTAGCCGATCAGGCGGTGATAACCGCTTCCTGATCCTGATACTGCAGCTGGTAGAGCTTGTAGTAGAGCCCGCGTTCAGCGAGTAGTTGCTGGTGCGTACCCTGTTCGCGGAGCTGTCCTTTGTGCATTACGAGGATGGTGTCGGCGGACTGGATTGTGCTCAACCGATGGGCGATGAGTACGCTGGTTCTGCCTGTAATCATTCGACTTAGCGCCAGACGTACACGCAGCTCGGTTTCTGTGTCGACGGAGCTGGTGGCCTCGTCGAGGATCAGGATGCCGGGGTCGTGGGCGAGGGCGCGGGCGAATGAGATGAGCTGCTTCTGGCCGGTGGAGAGGCCAGCGCCGCGTTCGCGGACGGGTTCGGCAAAGCCTTGCGGAAGGGTGCGGATGAACTCGCCAACATTTACTTCGTCGGCGGCCTTTTCGACGCGGGCCTCGGAGATGTTCGGGGTTCCGAGGCGGATGTTATCGGCGATTGTGCCGGAGAAGAGGAACGAATCTTGCAGGACGACGCCGAATCTCTGGCGTAAAGCCTTCAGGTCTTGCTGCCGGACGTCAACACCGTCGACCAGAATCTCGCCGCGCTGGGTGTCGTAGAAGCGCATCATCAGGCCGGTGATGGTGGTCTTGCCTGCGCCTGTGTGGCCGACGATTGCGGCCGTCTCGTTGGGGTGAATGGTGAACGAGACGTCGCGGAGAATCCACTCAATGCTTGGGTCCTGCGTTGGATCGTAGGGAGAACCAGGCCCTCCGCCTTTGGCGAAAGATGACAAGCTCTCCGGTAGTTTTTGATAGGTAAACCAAACGTTGCGAAACTCTACGGAACCATATGCTTCGCTTGATGTTATAGGTTTTACAGTTGTGGCGGGCGACACGATTTCCGGCTTCTGGTCGAGGAGTTTGAATACGCGCTCTGATGCAGCCATCGCAGCCTGCAGGATGTTGAATTTATCGGAGAGCTCCTGAATCGGACGGAAGAATCGCTGGGCGTACTGGATAAACGCGATGACCACGCCGACCGTGACGGAGGCGAAGATGCCGGTCGGGGCTGCAACGCCCATGTTGTGCAGGACGGCCAGTCCGCCGCGCCAGACTACGAGCGCGATGGCGACGGAGGATAGGAATTCGACGATGGGGTAGTAGAGGGCGTAGGCGAAGATGGCGTCGGCCCAGGCGTGTTTGTTTTCCTTGTTGACTGAGGAGAAGTCGTTGAAGGCGCGGCGCTCGCGGTTGAAGAGTTGCACGACGCTCATGCCGGAGACGTACTCCTGGGTGAAGGAGTTGATGCGTGCGGTGGCGGCGCGCTGTCGTCGATAGCTGGAGCGGACTGACTTCCGGAAGATGGATGTTGCAACCAGGATGGCTGGGATGACGGACAGCGTCAGGAGAGCGACGGGCCAGTTCATGCGGATCATCGCGATGACGATGAAGAGCAGCATGATGATATTGCCGAAGATATCGAGGACGCCGGAGGTGAACATTTCGTTCAGAGCGTCGACGTCGGAGGTGACGCGGGTGACGAGGCGGCCAACGGGATTCTTGTCGAAGAAGCCAACGTCCTGGAGTTGGATGTGGCGGAAGATCTCGCGGCGCATGTCGAACATGATCTTCTGGCCGGTCCACTGCATCAGGTAGGTCTGAATGAACTCGAGGCCGAAGGTGATGCAGAGTGCGGCGAGGTAGAGGCCGGCGAGCTGGGTGATGCCGGTGAAGGGGACTTTGGAGAGGTAGCCGGCGAGCCAACTGGGGTGGCCGTCGGGCTTTAGGTAGGTATCGACCGCGGTCATGACGAACCAGGGGCCGGCGACGTCGGTGCCTGCTTTGAACAAGATGCAAAGGGCAGAGATTGCGGTCTGGAGTTTGTAGGGGCGCAGGTAGGTGAGCAGGCGGCGCATGAGACGGCCGTCGTAGACCTTGCCGACTACGTCGTCGTCTGGGCCGGATTTGGCTGCTGGCTTTTCTTGTGGCTTCTTTTCGGCTGTCTTGTCGCTCATGCGGGTGTCCCGATTTTAGATGTTTCGGGTTGATGCGTGGGTTCTAATGTGTGGCGAGGGATTTCGAGGTTGGACCACCCTCCCCCCTAAAGTGCGTAAAGTACGGATATAAAGGGGTTAAGTCCGGACTTGGAGTGCACTGTTTTTGGGGCAGGCACTTTTTGTGGGGGTGGTGGAGGCAGTTTACATTCCCTCTCATCACGATGGTGCCGTGATGAATGGGGCACGGATGGATTGGTGTTTGGTGAAGGAGGGCAAAGGCAGATACTGAGATTCTGGCTTCGCCAGAATGACGGCTCTGATGGATTGGCGGAAAGAGCGTGAAAGAATTGGGGGGTGAGTGATTTGCTGGGCGTTTATGTGTCGGTGCCGTTTTGCAAGGCGAAGTGCAGCTTCTGCAACTTTGCTTCGGGGGTGTTTGCAGAGGCGCGGATCGATGGCTATATCGAGCGGCTGGCGGAGGAGATGCGCGGGGCTCGGGCTCACGTGGCTC